>NZ_JBFUMO010000114.1:0-13576 GCF_054049355.1 Roseateles sp. P5_E11
GGTGTCCAACCTGGCTCCGCGTTTCGCCTCGATTGCGGCCGTTTTGCCGCTCACGGGGGGCACTAGCCCCCTGATTCGGTGGACTGGGTTCATGGCATGTCTCCTGGCGCGCTCGTACAGCGCGCGCTTTGTCTTTGTTGGGCATGCCGCCCCCTGGGCTCGAGCGTTCGCAAGGAAGCAGGCGCAGGCCCGCCCGGCACCGACCCGTCAGGGATCAGGCGCGCAGCGCTTCAGCAATGGCAGGGGACGGGGGATCGGCGGCAGGCCGAGATGGCGCTTCGGCCCTCGCGGCACCGGCTCGCTTGGGCGTCAAACAGGGGAGCGGGCACAGCAGGCGCCTCGCACTGCGTCGGCTGACGAAACCCCGGCCACCCGGCGGTATCCGGTCAGCGGTTTCGGCTCAGCGAGCAGTTGGAACAGTGTTTCGTTTTTGGGATTGACGGTCAACGCCGGGCAATCCCTGAGGGCATTTGTTCAGGGGGCGAGGCGAACCCGCAGGCAGCGTTGTCGGCCGCTCGCACGATGAACGCCTCACCGTCATGACGGCCGAGTCAATCGCCGCTCGGCCCCTGGATCACCCTGACCTGCTGGCCGCCAAACTCAACGAGCTGGCCGGCGCGCATCTTGGCCGTCTTGCGCAACTCGACTTGGCCGTCCACCCTGACCTCACCGGCCGTGATCAGCGCGCGCGCCCGGCCGCCGCTGTCGGCCAGGCCGGTGGCTTTGAGCAATTTGTCGAGTTCGATGAACTCGCCGCGCAGTGGGAGGTCGATGGCAGGCATGCCGGGATTGTCGTCGCCGCGCTCCCGCGCGCGCTGCTCGACGTGGCCGTATGCTGGCCCGCGCAAGGTCATCATTTATTCCCACCCCCCTAGAATATCTATGTCGAAAACATTGACAGTCATTTCATTCGGACACACCCGTGAATAGGAATTAGTGTGTACCAACAATGACTTAGGTAACTTGGCACGGGTGGTGCTAACGGAGGTTGTCTGGCGGTTTTTTCCGCATCTTCAGCAACCCTCAAGGGAGTTCTCGATGACCAAGTTCCTTACCTCCGTGGCACTTGCCGCAGGCCTGATGGCCGCTGGCAGCGCCAACGCCTACCTCGTCTTCACCGGCGTCGACAACAACGGCAATGCCAGCGCACAAGTCGCTCCCACGAACTCGATGGCTGCTGAAACCAGCTTCAAGAGCAACCTCGTCGGCGTTGGCACGGAAAACTTCGAAACCCGTGCTGGCGGCGCGCCGCTGGCCCTGGACTTCGGCGCTGCCGGCACCGCCACGCTGAACGGCGCTGGCTCTGTCGCCACCAACACCGCCGGCAACACCAACGGCGCTGGCCGCTACTCTGTCCCCGGTGGCACCCGCTACTGGGAAGTGTCTGCCGGTGGCGGCAGCCCCTTCCAAGTGGACTTCACCAATTCCCTGGCAGCCTTCGGCTTCTACGGCATTGACCTGGGCGACTTCGGCGGCACCCTGACGCTGGAACTCTCCAAGGGCGGCGTCGTGGTCGGCTCGCAAGTCGTCACCACCGCAGCGCAGAACGTCGCTGACGGCAGCGTCCTGTACTTCGGCCTGATCGCCTCCAACGCCTCTGAAGAATTCGACCGGGTCCGCTTCCTGTCGACCGTCGGCAGCGGCGACATCTTCGCCTTCGACAGCTTCACGATCGGCACCAAGGAACAAGTGCGTCAGCTGCCCGAGCCGGCCAGCCTGGCACTCGTCGCCGGTTCGCTGCTGGGCCTGGGCCTGGTGCGCCGTCGCCGCGCCTGATAGAGCATCAGCTCACGCCAAAACGGCGGCCTTCGGGCCGCCGTTTTTTCTTGGGTCGCGCCGTTTTGCACCGCCGCGTGCAATGTCAGCTCAAGCGTGACCGACCTTCAGCGCCGCTTCGCGGATGGCGGTCAGCGTCGTGCGCGAGGTGCTGACGTCGGACGACAGCCGCAGGTGGATCAGCGCCGGCCGGCCCGCCGCTATTGCCGCATCCAATGCCGGGCCGACCTGCTCCGTGCTCTCGGCCTTGAAGGCCACGAAGCCGAAGGCCTCGGCGAGTTGGGCGAAGTCGGGGTTGAAGAGGTCACTGCCCGACACGCGGCCCGGGTACTCGCGCTCCTGGTGCATGCGGATGGTGCCGTAGGTGCCGTTGTCCACGACCACGACGAGCAGCTTCTTGGCGCCATAGCCGGTGGCCGTGGCCAGTTCCTGGCCCGTCATCAGGAAGTCGCCGTCGCCGGCGATGTTGACGACCCAGCGGTCCTGCTGCAGCAATGAGGCAGCGACCGCGGCGGGCACGCCATAGCCCATGGCGCCCGAGGTTGGCGCCAGCTGGCTGCGGCCCTCGCGGTGCAGCGCCGTGTAGCGATGGAAGCGGTGCAGCCAGCCGCTGTAGTTGCCGGCGCCGTTGGTGARGATGGTGCCCTCGGGCAGCTTGGCGTCGATGAGGCGGATGACCTCGGCCATGTCCAGCGGCGCCACCGGCACGGGCACGAGGTTGGCCTCGTAGTCGGCATGGGCCGACTCAGCCCATGCGCGCCAGGGGATGTCGGCGGGCGGCGTCAGCGCGGCCAGGGCCGGGGCGGCCGCGCTCATGCTCGCGTTGATGAGCAGCTCGGCCGTGTAGACGCGGCCCAACTCCTCGGCACCGGCGTGGATGTGGATGAGCGCTTGAGCGGGCCTTGGCGCCTGCAGCAGCGTGTAGCCACCGGTCRTCATCTCGCCCAGGCGCGGGCCGATGGCGAGGATGAGGTCGGCCTCCTTCACGCGCGCGGCCAGCCGGGCATTGATGCCGATGCCCACGTCGCCGGCGTACAGCGGATGGCGGTTGTCGAACAGGTCCTGAAAGCGGAATGCGCAGCCCACCGGCAAGCCCCACGCCTCGGCAAAGGCCTGCAGCGCGGCGGTGGACTCAGGCGTCCAGCCGCCGCCGCCGGCGATAACGAAAGGCTTCCTGGCCGCTGCCAGGCGCTCGCACAGCTCGGCCAGGGCGGCCGGCGTCGGCGCCGCTTCGGCGGGACGCACGGGCGGCAGCACGGGCGCCGTGATGGGTTTGGTCAGCATGTCCTCGGGCAACACCAGCACAACCGGGCCGGGCCGGCCCTGCATGGCGGTATGGAAGGCACGTGCCACGTACTCGGGCAGGCGCTCGGCGTCGTGCACCTCGCCCACCCACTTCGCCATGCCCAGCGTGCCGGGGCCGAACATCTGGCGGTAGTCCACCTCCTGGAAGGCCTCGCGGTCGCGCTGGTCGCTGGCGACCTGGCCGATGAAGAGGATCATCGGCGTCGAATCCTGGAAGGCCGTGTGCAGGCCGATGCTGGCGTTCGTCGCGCCCGGCCCGCGGGTCACGAAACAGATGCCGGGCCGGCCGGTCAACTTGCCCTGCGCCTCAGCCATGAAGGCCGCGCCGCCCTCCTGGCGGCAGGCGATGAAGCGGATCTTGTCGGCGTACTCGTGGAAGCCATCGAGCACGGCGAGGTAGGACTCGCCAGGAACGCCGAAGGCCGTGCCGACGCCCTGGGCAATCAGTGCCTCGACCAGCTTGTGGCCGGCCAGACGGGGGGTGGTAGCTTGTCTAGTCATGTTGGGACTTTAGCTGGCGGCTGCTCCACTTCAGCGGCTCCCGTTGACTGCCCGTTCTATGGCCCGCTCCCTCAGCGTGTCGTCACGCGTCAGGTCCAACGCCTTGTGAAGCGACGACGGTCCGCTGCTGGATTCGGCCGGCTTGCTGACCGGCGTGGCCGGCAGCACGTTGACGGGCGCTGCTGTCACGGCCAGCTCCTGGTGGCCGGGCGGGCACTCGACATTCGTATACGAAACCTGCTGGCCTTTGACACATTTGCGCAAGCCTGCCGGCCGGGACCTGGCCGACGTGGAGGTAGCGGCATCGGCCGCCGGGCGGGCGGCGACCAACGGCTCGCCGAGGCTCGGTGCCGATGTGCTTGACGCGCGCGCTGCCCCCAGCCATGCCTGAAGCTGTTCCTGCTTCTGCCAGACCAGGCCGAGTGCGGCAAGAAGAATCGTCGCAATCGCAAGGCTACGCAGTGACATGGCAGAACCGGGAAAACGTGGTGGCGACCACTTTACCGGCGAGGCGAACGTCACATCGGGCACGTCCTACCTGAGTTCCCCGCTGAAGGAGCCCGTCAGGGCGCCAGCGTGCGCACGAGACGCACCAGCTGCTTCTCGCGCTTGGGACTGCTGCGCACCGCGCCGCCAGGCTGCTCCACCACCCAACCCGTCTGAGGGGACAGCCGGTCGACCTGCCGCTCGGTCGTACCGCGCTGCACGTTGGCGTAGCTGTAGGTGTTCACGGCTTCGCTCTCGATGCGCGCGGTGCTGGTCCAGTACCAGCCACTGGGCGCATCGGGCATGAGCACGGCGGCTTGCTGCTTGCCGCCGATGTGTTCGGGCAGGCGCTTGAACTCCTGCGCGCGGGGCACGCGCCAGAGCCGGCCTTCGGCCTCGCTGCGCGTGCGGGCCGACACCAGCGCCTCGGCATGGGTGAAGAGCTTGATCTCGCCGTCGCAGCGCCGACCATCCCAGTGCCTGCCCTCCACACAGCGTGACCAGGCCAGCCCGGTGGCAGCGTCGATCAGCTCTTGGCCATCGGCACTGGGCGTGAGCTTGGGAGCGGCGTCCTTCGCCATCACGGCGCAAGGCATGGCCAGAGCAAGAGCCAAGGCGGCAATCACGCAGGTTCGCATACGGTCTCCATCATCGTCCGGCCGCCTGCACCAGCGCGGCGGCCTCGGTCGGGCTCACGGCCCCCTCGCCCGCCAGCTCGACGACAACGAGATAGCCCGCCAGGTCATTGCGCGGGCTGGCGGCCGCATAGGTCTGCGCCAGCGTCAGCTGCCGGCTGGCAAGAAGGCGGCCAGTGGCGGGGTCCCAGTCTTCGTTGGAGATCATGCAGCCCTGCTGCGGCGTACCGGGAAAGTAGCTCGTGCCGGCGTAGTAGGCCGGATTGAGGGTCGTGCCGTGGATGAGCAGCTCGTCGCGCCCGGCGCGGCCGGCCAGCCAGGCTTCCTTGATGCCGGAATAGGCCCGCCAACTCGGCGGCAGGAAGCTCTCATAGACGGCCTCGCTCCATTCGATGGAGGGGTCAGCGTGCTCGAACTCGGCCACCGTCGCCTCGATGGGCAGCTTGCTGTGCAGATAGGGCGTGGGGCCGATGTTGGGATTGGTGGCCGTGCCAGCGCCGACGACAGTGAAAACGCCTTGCGGCGTGTTGCCGTTGGTGATGGTGCCCGGCAGGCCGCTGCGCGAGAGTGCAAGCTGCGGCTGGGCGAAGAGCCGGCCGCTCGCATCACGCACGAAGCGGCCATCGGCAGCGCGCACCAGCACGAGGCCCATGTCGGCACGGCCACGGCGTTGCAGGCTGTAGATGACGGGCAGGCCCGGCCGCAGCGGCGCGGCGAGCAGGTCGGCCAGCGGCGGCTGGGCCATGCGCACGGGGGCCACGTCGTCCATCAGCGCCACCAGCCGCGGGTCGTCGCGCCATTGCGGGAACTGGCGGGGCACGAGGTCGCGGACGAATTCCGCATAACCGGGGTTCATCGCTTTCAGCGTGTAGGCCGCGATGGCGAAAGGCTTGCTCGCCGTGAGCTGGGTCAGCAGCGGCTGCAACGCGGCCTGCACTGCAGCTTCGTTCGGGGCCGCGTACAGAGCACGCGCCGCGGTCAGCAGCGCACGCTGGTAGTCCACGTCCCGGCTGGCCAGAGTCGGCAGGGCCTGCAGCAGCAGCAGCCGGGCGGCGTCGATCTCCAGGTTGTACTGGGCCACCAGATCGAAGAGCCTGGGCAATGCGGCATCGCGCTCGGGGCCAGGCGGCAGGGCGATGCGGGCACGGATGTCGGCCAGGGCCGCCTCGCGCTGGGCACGTTCGCCCGCCGTCGACATGGCGGGCCAGCTGAAATCGGCCGGGCGCAACGCCAGCAGTTCTGCGGCGCTGTAGCGCTTCTCGGCGGTTGGCTGGGGCTTCAGGGGCGCACAGGCAGCAAGGGCGAGCGCGAGCAGGGTGAGGAGGAGACGGGCGATCATGGGGCAGGGAAATTTGCAGGCTGCTGTCGAAATCGCGCGGCCCGCTTCGTCATAGTGTCAGGCAAGCGCCTTTCATCACCCTTCACAGGAGATTCCCATGAACCGACTGACCCTGCTCCCCGTCTTGTTCGCCGCCACGCTAGCCCAGGCCGCACCCGCCACCTATGTCGTCGACCCGGCCCACACCTACCCCAGCTTCGAGGCCGACCACATGGGTATGTCCTTCTGGCGCGGCAAGCTGACGAAGAACTCGGGCACCATCGTCTTCGACAAGGCCAATGGCAGCGGCAGCGTCGACGTGCAGATGGACCTGGCCAGCATCGACTTCGGTCTGGAAGCCATGAACGGCTGGGCCAAGGGCAAGGATTTCTTCAACCTGGAGAAGAGCCCGGCCAGCGCCAGCTTCAAGGGCCGCTTCGAGGGCGCGACAGGCGGCGTGCCGTCACGGCTCGTTGGCGAGCTGACATTGAACGGCAAGACCAAGCCGATGACGCTGGCCATCCACCAGCTCAAGTGCATGCCCCACCCGATGTTCAAGCGGGACTGGTGTGGTGCCGACGCCTCGGGCTCGTTCAACCGCGAAGACTTCGGCCTCACCGCGGGCAAGGACTGGGGCTTCAAGATGGATGTGAACCTGCGCATCCAGGTGGAGGCGGTGGCCAAGGAATAAGCCAAAGAAAAACCGGCCCCTGGAGGCCGGTTTGCATTGGACGCGCTAGCTTACTTCACACCCATCTCGTCGAGCAGCCGCGTCGTCTTGTCCACCGTGCTCATCTGCCAAAGCATGTAGCGCGCGTCCAGCGAGATGCTGCGGACCATCTTGGGGTCGAAGCTCCAGTCCGAGATCACCGCGTCCAGCGTGCCATCGAACAGCAGGCCCACCAGCTCGGCGTTCTTGTTCAGCACCGGCGAGCCGGAGTTGCCACCGGTCGTGTCCAGCGTGGACAGGAAGTTCACGGGCACCGAGTCCAGGCCCTTCACGTAGTACTTGCCGAAGTTGCGCGCCTTGATGGCGGCGAGCTGCTCGGCGGGCGCGTTGAACTCGCCGCCGGCCTCGTCGGGGCCCTTGTGCTTGGCGACGATGCCGCGCAGCGTCGTGAACGGCGTCCAGGTGCTGCCGTCGGTGCCGGGGTTGCGGCCCTCGACCTTGCCGTAGCTGATGCGCAGCGTGCTGTTGGCATCGGCGTAGACGGCCTCGCCGCGGCTGGCGTGGTAGTCAATCATGGCCTGCTGCACGCCGGCATAGGCCTTCTGCAGCTTGCCGCCGAGTTCCTTGTCGCGGTTCTCGAGGCGGCGGTCATCGTCGTACAGCGCGACGGCGGCCTTGATGAAKGCGTCGTCGCTGGCCTTGAAGGCCGCCACGTCCTTGTCCAGCCAGGCCATGCGCACGGCGGTGTCGGAGAGCTTGCTGCCCGCGTAGAGCTTGTCCAGCTGGGCACGGATGCTGGCTTCGTCCTGACCAGTCTTGAGGCCGTATGCATCCACCCAGGCCGGGTTCAGCGTGTTGGCCGGCTGGGCCAGGTACTGGGCCAGGAAGTGCGAGGCCAGGCGCTTGTCGGTCTGCTCGTCGTAGCGGCGGTCCAGCGTCTGCTGGGCGGCGCGCAGGCGCGGCAGGTCGCGCTCCTGGTAGCCGGACTTGCGCTCGGCATCGGGCTTGGCGCGCTCCTGCGCCACGAGGTAGAGCTGGCGGGCCGAAGTCAGCAGGGCGGGCGTCATGAAATTGGCCAGCAGCTCGGCGCGCGTGATGGCCTCGCGCTCAGCCAGCAGGCTTTGCGCCGCGGCGACATCGGCGCCATAGCGGGCCTTGCGTTCTGGCGAGCCGTTGACCCAGGCCTTGAGCTTGTCGAACTCGGCCTTCTTGCGGGCCAGGATGTCGCTGCCGTCGTAGCTCTGCTGCTGGCCCTGCAGGTTCTTGTAGTAGTTCTGCAGGCCCTGCATGCGCGCGGCCATCTTGATCTCGCCGTCACGGCGGCCGGCGGTCTCGGCCTTGATCAGGTCGATGGCCTCGCCCATCACGCGGGCCTGCGTGGGCTGCTGCCAGCCGAAGGCGAAGTCGACCTCGGTGGGCAGGCGGTGGCGGTCGGTGCGGCCCGGGTAGCCGGCCACCATGACGAAGTCGCCGGCGTTCAGGGGGCTGCTCGCCATCTTCAGGTGATGCTTGGGCAGATAGGGCTTGTTGTCCTTGCTGAACTCGGCCGGCTTGCCGTCCGGGCCCACATAGGCGCGGTAGAAGCTGTAGTCGCCGGTGTGGCGCGGCCAGACCCAGTTGTCGGCGTCGCCGCCGAACAGGCCCACGCCGGTGGCCGGCGCGTGCACGAGGCGCACGTCGCGGATCTCGAGCTGCTTGATGAGCTGGTACTGCAGGCCGCCGAAGAAGGCGTAGACGTTGCAGCGGTGGCCCTTGTCGGCCTCACAGGCGGCCACGAGGCTCTTCTCGGTCGCCTCGATGGCGTCGGTGCGGGCCTTGCCGGTCAGGGCGCGGGTCTTGTCGTTGAGGATCTCGGCGCTGACGTCCTTCAGGTCCACGGTCACCCACATGCGGCTGCCGGGCGCGGCGGGCAGTTCATCGGCCAGCGTGGCGGCGTAGAAGCCGTTCTTCAGCAGGTCGCGGTCGGGCTTGGAGTTGTACTGGATGCTGCCGTAGGCGCAGTGGTGGTTGGTCACCGCCAGGCCCTGGGGCGACACGAAGCTGGCCGTGCAGYCACCCAGCGACACCACGGCACCCATCGGAAAGTCGGTCAGATCCTTGAGCTTGGCCGGGTCCATGGCCAAACCGCCAGCCTTCAGGCTCTTGGCGATCTGCGGCAGTTGCTTGGGCATCCACATGCCTTCGTCGGCATGGGCGGTGGCTGCGGCCAGGGCCGCGAGGGCCAGCAGCGAAAGGGAGTGACGTGTCATGGAGCGGTTCGGCAAAAAGACGAAACCGCGAGGGTAACTCGGGGGCGGCAAATCCCCGGGGTGAGGAAAGGCAGGCTTCGGCTGGCGGGAAGCCCCGCGATCAGGGGACGGTCAGCCCCTCAATGCGTCATACCGATCCATTCGCCGGCGGATTGATAAGCCTCGAACAGGTCCAACGCCAGCTCGCGCAGGCCGGGGTGGTCGCTGGCGTGGCCGTCGGCCAGGCGCTCGTAGGCGTACTGGCGGTCGTAGAGCATGCGCGTCGGGTTGATGGCCAGGCCGGCATCGTTCATCAGCTGGCCAAAGCGCAGCAGGTCGCGGCTGTTGACCGGACCGCTGGTGGCGCCCGCCACCGTCAGGCCGAGAGCGCGGATGTCGCCGAGATTGACGCCCTGCGCGATCTTCAGGCCGCTCCAGGCATGACCCGGGTCGCCCAGGCCGCGGGGTTCGTCGGCGGGGATGGGGATCAGGTGCAGCGGGATGAGCATGACGGGCCTCGGACAGCTTGGCTGTGATGGCTGCCATCGTGCCGGGGCCTCGGCAAAACAAAGACCGGATAAAGCCCGAAAAGACCGGGCTTGTCCGCGCTGATGCCGCTCAAGTGAACTGCAGGTCGAGATCGCCGTGCGCGTAGATGATGACGCCCGTGTCAGTCTCGGTGATGCGGTGGCCGGTGCCCGCGGGGGCCAGTTGGTAGTCGCCTTGCTGCAGCAGGACGTCATCGAGGAAGAGCTCGCCCTGCACCATCAGGCATTCCTCGTCATGGCCGTGGCTGTGCACGGGCACGCTGGCGCCGGGGTCGGCACGGTAGAGCAGCGCGGCCTGGCCGCCGCCCGCCCACAGCACGCGCCGGCGGATGCCGGGCGCGAACTCGGGCCAGCCGGCCTCGGCGTCGCGCACCAGCGTGCGCTCGCTGGCGTGGCCCTCGGCCTCGCGCACGAAGACATGGGCGCCATCGCGGGTGGCGAGCTGCGGCGTATTGCCGGCGGGCAGCAGCAGGAAGTCGCGCAGCCCCAGAAGCTCGCCATCCACATCGACGCTGCCGCGCACGACGAGGAATTCGCGTGCGCCGGCAGCGGCCAGGTCCAGGCGGGCGCCGGGCTGCAGCTCGATGACGCGGGCCGCACGCGGTTCGCCCGGGCGCAACGCCTGGCCCTCGGGGGCACGGTAGAGCCAGCGTTGATGGACGCCGTCGGCCAGCGCCTCGGGCTCGGTGCGGCGACGGCGCACGGTGACCATGCCGCGCTCGGCGTCGAGCGATTGCTGCAGGCGGCCGCTCAGGCGTTCACCGAGGCGGCCGGGCGACGCGGGGGCCGCCCAGGCGCTTGCAAAGGGTTCACTGAGCAACGGCGTCATGTCGTCACCCGCATCGGATTCGGGGCTGGATTCGGGGGCGGATTTGGAGGTAGGGGGCAGCGTCGTCATGGCGTCCTCCCTTCAGGCCGGCAGCGCATGCGCGCCAGTGTCGCCCAAGGCCTCGCGCAGTGTGATCAAGGCGCGGCGGATCTGGGATTTGACGGTGCCCAGCGGCAGGCTGGTCTGGCTGGCGATCTCTTCATGCGACAGGCCATTGAAGAAGGCCAGCGCGACGAGCTGGCGCGGCTGGGGCTTGAGCAGCAGCAGGGCGCGATGCAGTTCGGCATGGCCCTGGGCCACGGCCAGCAGCTCGTCGCCGGACTCGGCCGCGGGCGCCGACAACGGCACGCTCTCTTCGTCGAGCTCCTCATGCTGGAAGCGAGCCTCGCGGCGGATCGCGTCGATGGCGCGCGAGCGGGCCATGCCCAGCAGCCAGGTCAACGGCCGACCGCGCTCGGGGTCAAAACGCGGCGCCTGGCGCCAGACCTGGAAAAACACCTCCTCGGCCACTTCTTCAGCCAGCTGGCTGCGGCGTACCAGCCGCAGCACCAGACCGTAGACGCGCGACAGCGTCGCTTCATACAGGGCCAGCAACGCGCGCTCGTCGTGGTCGACGATGCCCTCGATCCAGGCGGCAAGCTGGGCATCGTCCAGCGACGGGCAGCCGGGCTTGGCGGCAGCCGCCTCGATGGCACCGCCCTCTTCCATATCGGCGTCCGGCAGCTCGACGTCGTCGAACAGCAGCGCCGCATTGGGTGGCTCGTCGACAGCTTCGGTGGGGTGTGGCAGGGTCATGTGATGTCCTCAAACCAACAGTTGGTCCGCATGCGGCTCGGCGCCGCGCAGAAAGATGGTGGCACCCGTCTCGGTGCTGATGCTGGCGTGCAGGCTGCCCGCGCGGGCCAGGTGGTAGCCCCCGGGGCCAACCTCGATCTGGCTGCCGACCTTGAGCGTGCCTTCCAGCACCAGGCATTCCTCATCCACCGGGTGGCGGTGGGCCTCGAGCCGGGCGCCGGGCGCCAAGCGCAGCAGATAGCTCAGAATGCCCTCGTTCTCATGCAAGACCTTGATCTGCACGCCGTCGCCGAAAGGCTGCCAGCCGGCCGCACCCGCGGGCACGGTCAGGTGGCTGTCGTCGGTGTCGGCCACGCGCTCCAGCAGGCGCCGGCGGATGGCGCGGGCCTGGGCGGGGGTGGCGATGGTCGAGGTCATGTAAGGCTGATACGCAGCGGTAAGAATTCCGGATGCAGCGTAAACCTAGGCATCTACCCTGGGTAGCCTGGCGTATCCCCTTTGCATGCCTCAAGTCGCCTTTTTTGACCTTGTCAGCCACTGGCGCCTGGATGCGCCGGTCCCCCGCGTCTGGCAGGCCATCACCCAGACCGAACACTGGCCGCTGTGGTGGCCAGGGGTCGTCGCCGTGAAACGCCTCGTCGACGGCGACGCCCAGGGCGTGGGCCGCCAGCAGCAGCTCACCTTCCGCACCGGCCTGGGCTACCGGCTGCACCTGGTGCTGGAGGTGACGGAAGTGCTGCGCGAAGAGCGCCTGCGCGCCCGGGCGGGCGGCACGCTGGCAGGGGAAGGCATCTGGCTGATGAAGCAAGCCCTGCCGGAGGCGGGCGGGCATACCGACGTCACCTTCGTCTGGCGCGTCACCCTGCCGCCAGGCATCCTGCGCTGGCTGGCGCCGGTGCTGGCGCCCTTGTTTCGCTGGAATCACAAGCGGGTGATGCGGGCGGGTCGGATCGGGTTGGTCCAATATCTGGCGGTGATAGGTGGGTGAGCCTTTGCGGGCCGAGTGCCGGGCCGCTCCCAAGCCGGCCCGCCTTGGCGATGTGCTTGTGGCTCAATGCCGCAAGCATCGCCGTCCCCTTGGGGGACCGGCTGGGTTCGCCCGCGTTCAGCGGCGCGAGACCGGACGAGGGGCTGTCAAGTTCATGCCTTGGGCAGCGTCACTCCCACCTGCCCCTGGTACTTGCCGCCGCGATCCTTGTAGCTGACCTCGCAGACCTCGTCGCTCTCGAAGAACAGCACCTGGGCGCAGCCTTCGCCCGCGTAAATCTTGGCCGGCAGCGGCGTGGTGTTGCTGAACTCCAGCGTCACATAGCCTTCCCACTCGGGCTCGAAGGGGGTCACGTTGACGATGATGCCGCAGCGGGCATAGGTGCTCTTGCCCAGGCACACCGTCAGCACATTGCGCGGGATGCGGAAGTACTCCATCGTGCGCGCCAGTGCGAAGCTGTTGGGCGGGATGATGCAGACGTCCTTGTTGATGTCGACGAAGCTGTTCTCGTCGAAGTTCTTCGGGTCCACCACGGTGCTGTGGATGTTGGTGAAGACCTTGAACTCGGGCGCGCAGCGGATGTCGTAGCCGTAGCTGGAGGTGCCGTAGCTGATGATCTTGCGGCCGTCCTGCTCGCGCACCTGGCCGGGCTCGAAGGGCTCGATCATGCCGTGCTCCTGGCACATGCGGCGGATCCATTTGTCGCTCTTGATACTCATCTCGTTTTCCTTGTTTAGCGCGGCGTCACGCCGTCGAAATACATGCCGCCATCCAGATCCAGGATGAAGCCTTTGACCGCTGCGCGCTCGGGCACGGCCAAGCGCCCGTGGGCGATGGGTGTCCAGGGCAGCTCCGTCATCGCGATGCGCTGGGCCTTGGCGTAGATGGCCTTGCGGTCTTCCTGCTTCAACGCTTGCCTGGCTTCGGCCAGCAGCTTGTCGTAGGTCGGGTTGCACCAGAAGCTGCCGCTGGCCGAGCCGCAGGCGAGCTGGCCGGCCGTGTTGGCGGGCTCTGGGTCGCCATTCCAGCCGCTGAGCGCAGCGTCATGCTCGCCGGCATCGATGCGGCGCAGGTATTCGCCCCACTCATAGGTGACGATGCGCGCGTTGACGCCGACCTTGGCCCAGTCGGATTGGATCATCTGCGCCATGCGCTGGCCGTTGGGGTTGTAGGGGCGCACCACCGGCATGGCCCACAGCGTGATGTCCAGTGGCAGCACGCCGGCCTTCTGCAACATGGCAYGGGCCTTGGCCGGGTCGTAGGGCACGGGCTTGAGCGTGGCGTCATGGGCCCAGTTGGCGGCCGGGATGACGCTGCTGGCCAGCACGCCGGCGTCGCCGTAGACGGTGCGGACGATGGCCGCCTTGTCGATGGCCATGTCCAGGGCCTGGCGCACCTCGACCTTGGACAGGGCCGGGCGCTTGGTGTTGTAGGCCAGGATGCCGATGTTCATGCCGGCCGCTGTCGCCAGTTTGATGTTGGGGTCCTTCTTCAACT
>NZ_JBFUMO010000115.1:0-13575 GCF_054049355.1 Roseateles sp. P5_E11
GTTTGTGTCCGGGCTCAGCCCCSTGGAGGGGGCCGCAGCTTCGCTGCGGTAGGGGGTGGTCTATTTCACCCAGGTGTTCAGCTGGATGATAGGCAGCAGTACCGCCAGCACGATCAGCAGCACCACCGCGCCCATCGCCACGATCAGCAGCGGTTCGAGCAGCGTGGCCGCGGCCATCGAGCGGCGCTGCACCTCGACGCCCAGCTGGCGCGCCGCGCGGCCCAGCATCTCGGGCAGTTGGCCGGTCTGCTCGCCCAGGCGGGCGAACATCGCCAGGATGCCAGGGAAGCGCTTTTTGCCGGCCAGGGCCGAGCCGAGCGGCGCACCTTCGCGCACCTGCACGAGGGCGTCCAGCGCATCGGCCTGCATGGCGCGGTTGGACAAGGTCTCGGCCGCCGCCTGCAGCGCCTTCAGGATGGGCACGCCGGCACCGGCCAGCATGGCCAGCGTGCCGGCAAAGCGGGCGGCGTTGTAGCCGCGCGCCAGTCGCCCGACCAGGGGCAGGCCGAGGATGCCGGCGTCGAAGCGCAGCCGGAAGGCCGGCGCCTTCAGCGCGAAGCGCAGCGCCACACCACCGGCGACGAGGACGGCGAGCATGGCCCAGCCCCAGCTGCGCACGAAGTCGCTGACGGCGAGCATCGCGACCGTCAACGCGGGCAGGGCGCGCTTGGAGCTGGTGAACACGGTCGCGATCTGCGGCACCACGTAGGTGACGAGGAAGATGACGATCAGCACCGAGATGAAGGAGACGATGGCCGGGTAGGCCATGGCGCCGATGAGCTTGGCCTTCAGGTCCTGGCGCTCCTCGAGGTCGTCGGCGAGCTTCTCCAGCACCTGGCCCAGCGCGCCGCTCTGTTCGCCGGCAGCCACGACGCCGCGATAGACCTCGTCGAACTCGCGCGGCGCCAGGCCCAGCGCCCGCGCGAAGGTCGAGCCGGCATTGACCTCGGCCTTCAGTTGCGAGATCAGCTCGCGCTGCTTGGTGTCCTCGCTCTCGTCGGCCAGGGCTGTCAGCGCACGCTCGATGGGCAGGCTGGAGCCGACCAGGCCGGCGAGCTGGCGCGTCCAGACGGCCAGCGCCGTCGTGCTGAAGACGCGGCGGGTGAAGCGGCTGCCTTCCTGGGTGCCGTGCTGCTGCACCATCTCGATCGACAGTGGCGTCAGGCCTTGCGCACGCACCATGGCACGCGCCGCACGCGGGTTGTCAGCCTCGATCAGGCCGCTGCTCTGGCGGCCGGCGTCGGTGAGGGCTTCGTATTTGTAGGCCGGCACGTTGGGTCAGCCTATTCGCGCGTCACGCGCAGCACTTCTTCGAGCGACGTCACACCGGCGTCGATCAACCTTTCACCGTCCTCGCGCATGGAGCGCAGGCCGTTGGCCTCGGCGGCGGCTTGCAGCTGGCTCTCCGGCGCTCGGTTGTGGATGAGGCTGCGCACGGCTTCGTCGGCCACCATCAGCTCATACACGCCTGTGCGGCCCTTGTAGCCCGTGTGGCCGCAGGCATCGCAACCGACGGGGTGCCAGCGGTCATGGTCGTCCTGGCGCTTGCAGACGGGGCACAGCCGCCGCACCAGGCGCTGGGCCAGCACGCCGAGCAGCGAGCTGCTCAGCAGGAAGGGCTCGATACCCATGTCGGTCAGGCGTGTGACGGCGCTGGGCGCGTCGTTCGTGTGCAGCGTGGCCAGCACCAAGTGACCGGTCAGCGAGGCCTGGATGGCAATCTGCGCGGTCTCGTAATCGCGGATTTCGCCGATCATGATGACGTCCGGGTCCTGGCGCAGGATGGCGCGCAGGGCCTTGGCGAAGGTCAGGTCGATCTTGCTGTTGACCTGGGTCTGGCCGATGCCGGGCAGCTCGTACTCGATCGGGTCCTCGACGGTCAGCACATTGGTCGTGCTGGTGTCGACGGTCTGCAGCGAGGCGTACAGCGAGGTCGTCTTGCCCGAGCCGGTCGGGCCGGTGACGAGGACGATGCCGTGAGGCTGCTGCACCAACTTCTTGAAGGCGGTCAGCACATGGCCGTCCATGCCCAGGCCTTCGAGCGTGAACTTGGATTCGCTCTTGTCCAAGAGGCGCAGCACGGCGCGCTCGCCATGGGCCGAGKGCAGGGTGGACACGCGCACGTCGATGGCGCGGCCGCCGATGCGCAGCGAGATGCGGCCGTCCTGCGGCAGGCGCTTCTCGGCGATGTCGAGCTCGGCCATGATCTTCAGCCGCGAGATCAGCGCGGCGTGCAGGCCACGGTTGGGCTGCACCACTTCGCGCAGCGTGCCGYCGACGCGAAAGCGCACCGACGAGGCGCGCTCATAGGGTTCGATGTGGATGTCGCTCGCGCCGTCCTTGGCCGCCTGGGTCAGCAGGGCGTTCAGCATGCGGATGATGGGCGCGTCGTTGGCCGCTTCGAGCAGGTCTTCCACCGCCGGCAGGTCCTGCATCATGCGCGACAGGTCCACCGCGCTCTCGACCTCGCCGACGACGACGGCCGCGCTGCTCTCGCTGCCAGCGTAGGCCGCGTTGATGCGCTCGGCCAGCGACGTAACGGCTTCGGATTCGAGCCGGTCCACCGCGTACTGGCGCTGCACCTCGGACAGCGTGGCCCAGCCGACCTCGGGCGGCGCCCACAGCGTCAGCGTGCTGCCGTCGTCCTCCAGCAGCACGGTGTTGGCCTTGGCGAAGGCGTAGGGCAGGGGGTGGCGGGTGGCGGCCATGGATCGATCGCTTACTGTGGCGATTGCTGCGGCGATTGCTGCTGCTGTGGCGGTGGCTGCAGCGACGGTTGCGGCAGCGCCTTGTTCGGCGGCGAAGTCTTGGGCTCGGGCAGCACCGGCGCGCCGGTGTCCGGCAGCACGAGGCTCTTCTGCGGCTGGCTGAGCTGCTGCACGCCGCGGATGCTTTCGTAGCGGTCCAGCGTCAGCTGGTTGGCGCTGTCGGCGTTGCGCATGACGACGGGGCGCAGGAAGACCATCAGGTTGGTCTTCACGCGCTTGCGGCTCTTGCTGCTGAAGAGGTTGCCGATCAGTGGGATCTTGGACAGCCCGGGCACGCCGTCGTCGCCGTCGGTGTACTCATCCTTCAACAGACCGCCGAGTACGATGATGTCGCCGTCATCGACGACGACGCTGGTCTCGATGGCGCTCTTGTCCAGCGTCGGGCCGGTGGTGCTGTTGGAGCCGGGCACCACGGAAGAATTCTCCTGGTAGACCACCATGCGCACCGTGCCGCCTTCGCCGATCTGGCTCTTGATCTTCAGCGTCAGGCCCACGTCCTTGCGGTCCACGGTCGTGAACGGGTTGACGGTGCCGCCGGTCGTCGTGCCGCTGGCGTAGGAGCCCGTCACGAAGGGCACGTTCTGGCCGATGACGATGCGCGCTTCCTCGTTGTCCAGCGCCACGAGGTTGGGCGTGGACAGCACGTTGGCGCCGCTCTGGCTTTCGAAGAAATTGGCCACGGCGCCGAGGGTGTAGAAGTCGCCGACCTTTTTCAGAACGCCGATGTTCAGGCCGGTGGGCGCCGAGCCTGAACTCAGCGCCGGACCCACGGTGGAGCGGCCACCGGCGACGGCCACCGTGCCGTTGATGATGTTGGCCAGGCCCGAGCCGAAATTGGTGCCGGCGCCGGTGATGGTGCTGTCGCCCTTGTTGCCGAACAGGTTCTGCCACTGCACGCCGAACTGGGCCGCCTTGGTGTTGTCGATCTTGACGATCAGCGACTCGACGTAGATCTGGGCGCGGCGCGAATCGAGCTGCTCGATAACGGCGCGCACCTGCCGGTACAGCGGCTCGGCAGCCGTGATGATCAGCGAGTTGGTCGACGGGTCGGCCTGCACGAAGCCGCCGGTGGACGGGCCGGCTGACTGCGTCAGCGGCGTCGTCGCGGCGGTCGAGCTCATGCCGCCGGTGTTGCTGTTGGCGGCGTTGCCGCCGGTCAGCGAGGGCGAGGCGCCAGTCAGCGAGCCGCTGCCGCTGAGGCTGGATGTGCCCGAGGAACTGCCGCCACTGCTGCTGCCCGACGAGGCGGCGCCGAAGGCCGCACGCAGCACGGTGGCCAGCTTGGTGGCGTCGGCGTTCTTCAGGTAGACGACGCGGATATTGTTGCCGCCGCCATCGCCGCTGGGCTGGTCGAGCTTGTYGACCATCGAACGCACCGCGGCCAGGCGCGCCGGGTTGCTGGCGCGCAGGATGAGGCCGTTGGAGCGCGGGTCGACGAGCACGTTGACGGCGCTGCTGCTCTGGCCGGGCACGGCCCCGCCGACGGCCGCACCGCCATCGGCCAGGCGCTGCACCAGCGGTGCCAAGTCGGCCGCGACGGCGTTCTTCAGCGGCACGATCTCGATGTCGCTGGTGCCCGGCGTGTCCATCGCCGCGATGATCTTGGCGATGCGCTGCAGGTTGTCGGCGTAGTCGGTGATGATCAGGCTGTTATTGCCCGGGTTGGCATTGATGGTGTTGTTGGGGCTGATCAGCGGGCGCAGCACGGCGACGAGGTTGTTCGCGTTCTCGTGCTGGATGCGGAAGATCTGCGTCAGGATCTGGTCGCCACGCACTGCGCTGGTCTCGACGGCCACCGAGCCGGCCTGCAGCTTGGCGTCGGGCTCGGGCAGTACCTTCAAGAGGCCGGCCGTCTCGACGACGGTGAAGCCCAGGCCGCGCAGCGCTGCGAGGTAGTTGAGGTAAGCCTCGCGCACCGACACCGGCTGCTCGCTGTAGACCGTGATCGTGCCCTTGACGCGCGGGTCGATGATGATCTGGCGGTCCAGCATGACGCCGATGGCGCGGGTGACGGCCTCGATGTCGGCGTTGACGAAGTTCAGTGTGACCGGCGAGCTGGCGCGTACGGCGGGGCCTTTGCCCGAGCCTGGCCGGCCGCGCTGCACTGTGGCGCTGTCGGGCTGGGCGAACGCGCTGCCTGCGGACGTCAGCAGCACGGAGAGCGCGGTAGCCGAAGCGACGGCGGTGCGTTGGAAATTCATGATCATCCKATCGTCAGGACGGAGCGGGCCCCTTGGCGGCGCCCGATGATGTTCAGCAGATTGTTCAGTGCTTCCTCGCGGCCCGGCGCGGCGCCGGCCTCACCAGTGAAGCGGCTCTTGCCACCGCTGTTCAGTGTGCCGACGCCCGAAAGCTGCAGTGCGCCCTCCAGCGTGGACAGGCGCAGCGTGCTGACGCCGGGATTGGCCGTGTCGGCCGTCACGGTGAAACGGTAGCTGCCCAGTGGCGCAACCGTGGACACGCGCGAGGACAGGTTGAGCAGGTCCAATTGCAGCTCGCCGAACTGGCGCCAGCGGCCCTGCACCGATTCGAGCCTCAGCTCGCGGGCCGACAGGCGCAGCGAGCCACCCAGCTGCAGCGTGTTCCACGGCGTGCCCAGGCCCGCCAGCAGGCCGGCGGGCAGGCGGGCCAGCCAGTCGGCCTGGTTGTCGACGCTGATCTCCATGCGGCCCAGGCCCGGCTTGACGCCCAGCAGCAGGTCGCCGTTGATGCAGCAGTCCTGGCGCGCCGCGAGCTGCAGGCCCAGGCCTTTGACGGCCATGCGCCAGTACAGCCGGCCGGGCAGGGCCGAGGCATCACGGCTGCCGGTGCCGCCGGTCAGCACCAGCACGCCCGAGCCATTCCAGACGCTGCCGCGCGTGTCGACGATGAGCAGGTGGTCGTTGCTGGCCGAGGCCAGCGCGCGTGCCAGCCAGCTCGCCGGCGCAAAGACGATGAGCGCGGCGAGGATGCCGATCAGGGCGCCGCCCACGGCCCAGCGCCGGGGCGTGCGGTGGCGCACCGCACGGCCGCCATAGCTGCCGCTGCCCAGCACCGAGTCCGACATTTGCTGCGTCGTGTGGCCGCTGCGCTTCTTGAACAAGGCCATCAGGCGCCTCCCAGGCTCAGCACCAGCGTGYCGGCATAGCCCTTGGGGCCGCGCGTCAGCTGAGCTTCGACGGGCCGGGCCCGCGCTGCCGAGCGCACCTCGCCCAGCCAGCCCTGCAGCAGCTCGGGTGCGACGCCGGTGAGCGTGACGACGGCGCGGTCGCCCGTGAGGTTCAGGCGGGCTGCGGCGCCCAGGTGTTCGACGGAGGCCTTCAATGCGGCCTGGGCCTGGTCGGGCGGCACCGGCGGCGCCGCGCGCAGCGCCTGGGCCTCCTGGGCCTGGGCCTGCATCTGCTGCAGTTGCAGCTCCAGCCGGTCCAGTTCGGTGGGCGCTGTCTTCAGCGTTCGCAGGGCCGGCGCGAGCAGCACGCTCCAGGCCAGCAGCAGGCCGAGCAGCAGGCCGATGGCACCCACGGCTAAGCGTTCGCGTTCGCCCAGGGCTTGCCAGTGCGCGAGCGCCTGGGCCTTGGCCTGGCCGAGTTGGGCGGAGAGGCCGTCGCCGGCGCTGGAATTGAAGCGGGCCATCAGGGGCGTCCTTGCGCGTTGGTGCGGCTGATGGTCAGCTTGCCCTCGCTGGCGTCCAGCTGCCAGCCTTCGCTGCGCAGCTGATTGCGGAAATTGTCGATCTGGGGCTGGGCCCAGCCCTGTGCCGACACCGTGAGGCGGCCGGGCTCGAAGGCCAGCGCATCAGTCGGCGGGCGGTCGGCCGGCCAGGCCATGGCAGCGGCCGCGAGCAGGGCTTCGAGGTCCTGCTCGCCGACGCTGCCGGCGCTGGCGCGCAGCAGGTCGAGCTGCTTTTGCATCTGCACCGGCGCGTCGAGGATGGCTCGCACCTGCGGGAAAGCGCCGGTCAGCGTTGTCGTGACCGCCTCGCGTCGCGCCGCCACCTCGCGATGCTGGTGCCAGGCCCACAGGTTGAGGCCCAGCAGCTGAACGATGGCCAGGCCGGCGAGGCCGTAGCGCACCGGCTGCCAGGGCTTGCGCATCAGCCCGCGGCTGAGAAGGCGCAGGGCGCGCACGCCACGGGCGCGGGGCGCGAGGTCGAACTGGCGGAAATCCCAGGCGTTGTCGACGACGGCCAGCCCCCGCTGCGTCGGCGTCTGCACGGTGACCGTCGTGCCCAGCCAGCGCTCGGCCACTGTCGCCACAGCTGGCGTGGCCGTCCACTGCGCGGCATGCACGAGGCCAGGCGGGAAGAGCTGGCGCGCCAGGCCGCCTTCCAGCGGCAGGGTGGCGACGCCGTCGACATGGCTCCAGCGCAGCGCGACGCCGGCGCCATTGGCTTCAAAGAAATGGCCGCGCGGCAATTCGTCGGGCCAGGACAGCGGTGCGACGCGATCGATGAAGATATGGGCCGCTTCGAGCTGGGCCAGATGCTCGGCCAKCCAGGGGCGCGACGTGACGGCGATCCAGGCCGTGTCGCCGCCCAGGGCGTCGGGCTCGACCGCAAAGTGCAGGGTGTCGGGCTCGTCGAGCAGGGCCTCCTCAAGCTTGCCGGCGAGGGCAGCGCGCATCTGGCGGCCGGCGCGCGGCAGTTCGACGCGGCGCCAGGCCACATCGGACTCGTTGACGACGGCGATGACGCTGTCCGCCGCCGGCAGGCCACCCGGCGCGGCACGGCCCTCGGCGGTGATCTGGCGGCCATCCGGCGTCAGTGCGTAGTCGTACTCGCGCACCGCGTTGGCGCGCGGCAGCTCGGCCGCGGCGGACGCGGCTTTGCCCAGGGCGCGCAGGCGCGTCCGTGGGGGCAGGAACAGCAGCAGGGTGCTCATTGGGAGATCAGGGGCGGCGCATTCTAGGAGGGGCGGCTGCCTTCCCGGCCCGGGCGCCAAGCCGCCGGTGAAAGTCTGTAGCCGGGTTCGAGTTCAAGGAATCACTGATCCAGCAGCTGGTTGATGCGCTCGCGGGCGAGGACGTCCATGCTCAGGTTGTTGCGAAAGATCAGCGAGCGCTGTTCGAGCTGACGCTCGTCAAGGCGCAGCCGGCCGGTGACGATGAAGTAGGACGAATCCACCGACGCCCGGTTGCCGCTGAGGTCGACAGCGGCGGGCAGGAAATTCTTGGCGTCGTCGACGTTCTGTAGCGGCTGGGCCTTGCGGCCCTGCACCAGGCGCTCGGCCGAGGCGAGGTCGACGCCCTCGAACAGCGCTGCGATGACTTCGCGCGGCGCGGTGTTCAAGTTGACCGGCGTGGGCTTGGGCAGCAGCACCACATAGGGCTGCAGGCGCTTGAGGGTGTCGGCGTCCAGGCCCAGCCAGGCGAGCTGGTCCAGGCCGGCCGGCTGCAGGGGGCCGGACTCGCTGATGGCCGCATCGCTCGCAGGCGCGCCGGGCCCGCTGGCGGCGCTGGCCGGCGCCGGGAAAGCGCTCCGCAGGCCGGTGACGATGACGGCAGCCGCGCCGGGCGCCGCGTTGACCTGGCTGCACAGCCGCTCCAGCACGCGCTGCTCCAACTCCGGCACCTTTGCACCGCCGAGCAGTGCGCGCAGGTTGTAGCGGCTCTGCGCGTCCTCGATGGTGCCGGACAGGAAGGCCTCGGGGCCGTCGTCGTCGCTGGCCGCCGTTCGGTCGGCAGCCAGGAAGGTGGACAGCCGCGCCTCGGCCAGCGGCACGGCCCAGGGCTCGCCGAGGTGGTCGATCTTCTTCCCCTGCTGGCCGTTGCCTCGGGCGTCCTCTTTCAGAATCAGGCGAGCCCAGTCCAGCGCGCCCTGCAGGATCCAGGCGCTCTGCGCGCGGGCGCGGTCGGCGGCTTCGATCTGCACGGCGCGGTACTGCTGCCAGACCATGCCGGCGGCGAGGCTGGCAATCAGCGTGACGATGATCATGGCCGTCAGCAAGGCGGCGCCGCTCTGACGAGTCTTCATCGAACGGTCACTTCCAGCTCGCGCGTCAGCGTGCCAGTCAGGCCGCTGCCCTCGGCGAACTGCATAGCCACGCGCAGGCCGGCGGGCGGCTGGGTCGGCGTCTTGGGGTTGACGGGGCCGGCGTTGTCGTTGCCGTTGCCGCCGGTGGACTGGCAGTTGCTCCAGGCATTGCCCCAGTAGCAATAGAACTGCCAGCCGGCCACCCCGTCGAATGCGCGCAGCGCCGGGTTGCGCTGGTCCAGTTGCTGCAGGCCGCGCTGGCGCTGGTCTTCGAGATCCTGCACGGTACGCTGCGCCGGGCTTTCCCATCGCCATAGGCTGCCTTCGCGCAGGGTCCAGACGACGACCTGCAAACCGGTCGGCGCCTGGCGGGTCAGCACGAGGTTGCCGCCGTCGAAAGCGATGGGTTGCACGGTGCTGTGGCTGTCCTGCAAGGCGTGCAGGTCGACCTCCCACTGCGCCAGCACGGTCTGCAGCCGGGCGGTCTGGGCCAGGTGGGCCTGGGCGATCTCGCGGCTTCTCACGAGGGCGTCGATGCCGCGCCAAGCCATGGCCGCCATCGTCGCCATGACGACCAGGGCGACGAGCACCTCGACGAGGGTGAAGCCGCGCACCTTCATCAGAACTTGCCCATGATGGTGCTCAGGCTGAGCACGGGGCGGCCCTGGTCGTCGGTGACGTCGGCGTCGACGCGGCGGAACAGTGGGTTGGGCGTCGGGCTGACCCTGAGCTTGCCGCCATAGCTGCGGCCGAGCTGCTCGCAGCTGAAGGGCGATTCGCCGATGTCGGGAAACTGCTGCGTCAAGCGCAATTCGGTCAACAGGTTCTCGGCGCACCATTGGCCAGCGCTGACCTGGGCCAGGCGCTCGGCGTTGTTGGTCAGCGCCCCGGCAGCCTTGATGCCGGCGCCCAGCGCGATGGCGACGATGACCAGGGCGACGAGGACCTCGATCAACGTGAAGCCGCGCTGGTCATGCACGGGATTCATTGCGGCGTGACGATGTCAAAGGCGGCCAGGCCATCGGTGGCCAGCACGAGTTGCTGGCTGCCGAGCTGCAGGCGCAGGCGCTGGGCGGGGATGACGGGTTCGGGGCCGAGCCTCAGGCCAGGGTTGGTGGCGGTCGCGTTCTCGATCAGCACGGCCACCGGCTCGCCGAGCCAKCGCGTCGGCAGCTGGATGGTGCGGGGCAGGCCTTCGAAGCGGAAGTCGTCACCGGTCTTGATGCCCTTGGGGATCCAGCGCACGTCCAGGCCCGACGCGCGGCTCTCGGCACGCGCCGTCTCAAGCAGCGCGGCCAGGCGCTGGGCTTCGCGCTGCAGCTGCAACTCGGCGGGGTCGCGCAGGGCCAGCGTGATCGTGGCGCTGGTGATCGCGATCAGTGCGACGACGACCAGCAGCTCGATGAGCGTGAAGCCCCTGGGCTTACTGCCAGGAACCGATGTCCGCGTCACGGCCCTCGCCGCCGGCGCGGCCGTCGGCGCCAAAGCTGTAGATATCAACCTCGCCCTTCACGCCGGGATTGGCGTACTGGTAGGGGTGGCCCCAGGGGTCGTTGGGCAGCTTGTCGAGATAGGGCTTCCAGTTCGGCGGCGGGTTGCCGGCCGTGGGCTTGTGCACGAGGGCGTCCAGGCCCTGCTCTGAGCTCGGATAGCGCTGGTTGTCCAGCTTGTAGATCTTGAGCGCCTGCATCAGGTTGTTGACGTCGGTGCGGGCGGCGGTGACGCGGGCGTCTTCGGCGCGGTCCAGCACGTTGGGCACGACGAGGGCCGCGAGCACGCCGATGATGACGAGCACGACCAACAGTTCGATCAGCGTGAAGCCGCGGGCAACGGAGCCGGTGAGGGAGGAGCGACGCATGTCTGGGGGCGTGGAAGCGCTGAGCTGCGGTGAGCGGGCCATCATAATGGGCCATGCTTGCTCGAACGATGGCGTTTACGGTGTGGCTGCTGCTCGGCGGCTCGGTGGCTTACTGGAGCCTGCAACTGCTCGCACGGCCGCTGCCCATGCCGGCTTCGGTGCTGCCGGCCGGTGAGGGTCGTGGGGGGGCGGTGGACCTGAGCCGGCTGCTCGGCGTGACGGCGCCCGAGGCGGTGCCCGAGCCCGAGGTCGCGGCATCGACGCGGTTGCGCCTGCTGGGTGTTGTCGCGCCCAAGAACGCGAAGGCGGCCGAGGCCGGCGAGGGCGTCGCGCTGATCGAGGTGGACGGCGTGGCGCGCACGGTGCGCGTCGGCGCAGTGGTCGACGGCGAGTTGCGCCTGCTGCGCGTGGACGTGCGCAGCGCCAGCCTGGGCCGCATCGGCCAGGCGCCCAGCCAGGTCTTGCAGATCAGCCCGCCGGCCGCTGCGGCCACGGGCGCGCTGCCGCCGGCTGCGCCATCTCCGGTGGTGCTGGGCGGCAATCCGAACGGCAACCCCAATGCCGCGCCCAATGAACGGGGCCTGCCGCGGCGCGCCAATGTGCCGCCGCCCGTGCCGGCCACCTATGGCGCGGCGCCGGCAAATCAGGCCTCGCCGCCGACGCGCGAGGAGCAGCAGCGCTGACCTGGCGTTAGGCGCCCAGCGTCGGGACGTGGGCGCTGGGGTCGGGGCGGGCCGCGACGCGGGCTTCGGCGACCTCGTGCAGATCGGTCAGCAGAGCGGCGGCGGCGCGGATCATCGGCCAGGCCAGGGCCGCGCCGGTGCCGTCGGCGCTGTCCATGCCCAGTTCAAGCAAGGCGGAGGCATGGAACAGGGCCAGCGCTTCATCCAGGCCGCGGTGCACATGGCTGCGGCAGAACACCGCGTAGTCGGTCACCGGCGCGCAGATCAGCGACGCGAGCTTGAGGGCCGCGCAGGCGGCGATGCCGTCCACGATGATGAGGCTGCGCTTGCTGGCCGCGACGAGCATGGCGCCAACCATGACGGCGATCTCGTGGCCACCGAAGGCCGCGATGATGTCCATGGGGTCCTTGGCGTCGCGATGGCGGGCCAGGGCGCCTTGCAGCACGTCGAGCAGATGGACGAGATCGTCCTGGCGCATGGTCGGGCCAGAGACGATGAAGTCGCGCACCGGTTGGTCGGACAGCCGCGCCAGCACCAGGGCGGCGCATTCGGGCGAGCCCTGGCCCATGGAGGCGCAGGCCAGCACATTGCCGGGCAGGTTGTCGGCGATCTCCATGCCGACGCGCACGCCAGCGTGGGCCTGCTCGACGCTCATCGCATGCGCGGTGCGCGCGTTGCGCGTGCCATGGGCGACCTTGCGCGCCAGCAGCCGGGCGTGAGGGGGCAGGTTCTCGGCGACGCCGCAGTCGACGACGGTCAGGTGCAGGCCCTGCAGCCGGGCAAAGACTGACACCGGCAACTGGGCATGCAGGGCCATCTGCACCTGGTCCCTGGTGGCACGGCCCCATTGGGCGCCGACGCCGTCGACGACGATGCCGTGATCGGAAGCGAAAAGACCGAGCACCGGGTCGCGAAAGCGCGGCGTCAGGCTGTTCTGCACGAGCCCGAGGCGGACGGCCAGTGGTTCCAGTTCGCCGAGGCCGCCAGCGATGGCCGAGCGTCGATCGACGCGGTCACGCAGGGCTTTTTCCAGCTCGGGATTGGCGGTGGGGGAGATCAGCGACTGTTGGGCAACGGTCATGGCGCAGGCGTTGTCAGACCCCGCATTTCAACTCAACCGAGGAACAAGCGATAGACCGGATTGGAGGTTTCGTCTTCGAAGGGGTAGTTCAAGCCGTTGAGGAACTCTCGCAAAGCCGCCGCATCGCCCCTGGGAACCTGGATGCCGACAAGGATGCGGCCGTAGTCCGCACCCTGGTTGCGGTAGTGGAAAAGGCTGATGTTCCAGTCGGGGTGCATGCTGGACAGGAAGCGCATCAGCGCGCCCGGCCGTTCTGGAAAGACGAAGCGATAGAGGCGCTCGTCGCGTGCCAGTTCGCTGCGCCCACCCACCATGTGGCGGATGTGCTGCTTCGCGAGTTCGTCGTTGGTCAGGTCCAGCGTCTCGAAGCCGGCCTTGCTGAAGGTGCGGGCCAGCTTGGCAGCGTCGTCGGGCTTGGAGATGGCGATGCCGACGAAGATATGGGCGACGTCCGCGCCGGCGATGCKGTAGTTGAACTCGGTGACGCTGCGCGGGCCGAGCAACTCGCAGAAGCGCTTGAAGCTGCCGCGCGCCTCGGGGATGGTGACGGCAAACAACGCCTCGCGGTGCTCGCCGACCTCGGCCCGCTCGGCGACGAAGCGCAGGCGGTCGAAGTTCATGTTGGCGCCGCAGGTGATGGCGACCAGCGTTTCGCCCTTGGCGCCAGTCGTCGCGGCGTATTGCTTGACGGCGGCGACGCTCATCGCCCCTGAGGGCTCAAGAATGGAACGCGTGTCCTCGAAGACATCCTTGATGGCCGCGCAAACGGCGTCGGTGTCGACGACGATGTAGTCGTCAACCAGCTCGCGGGCGATGCGGAAGGTTTCCTCGCCCACCAGCTTGACGGCGGTACCGTCGGCGAACAGGCCGACGTCACTGAGCGTCACGCGCTTGCCGGCCTTCACCGAGCGCAGCATGGCGTCAGAGTCGGTGGTCTGCACGCCGATGATCTTGATCTCCGGACGCAGCGCTTTGACGTAGGCAGCAACGCCGGAGATGAGGCCGCCGCCGATGGCGACGAAGATCGCGTCGATGGGGCCGGGATGCTGGCGCAGCAGCTCCATGGCGATGGTGCCCTGGCCGGCGATGACGTCGGGGTCGTCAAAGGGGTGGACGAAGGTCAGGCCTTGCGCGCTCTCCAGTTCCTTGGCGTGACCATAGGCGTCGGTGAAGCTCTCGCCGAACAGCACGACTTCGCCGCCGTGGCCGCGCACTGCCTCGACCTTGACCTGGGG
>NZ_JBFUMO010000116.1:0-13561 GCF_054049355.1 Roseateles sp. P5_E11
AGCGTCAGCAGCCCCCAGCCCCAGCCGAAGCGCCAGCCCACGGCCAGCGCCAGGGCCAGCCGCAGCAACACCCAGATCCTTTGCAGTCGTCCGTTCATCGCCCGAGTGTAGGAAGGCAGAATTCCGCCGACCCATGGATGAACTGAGTGCCGAATCCCTGCTGAATGAACTGCGCGCCGTCGACGCGGAACGCGCCCGCCGTGCTGCCGACCCCGAGCTCGAGGCCCGCGTCCAGAGCGTGAAGGCCTTCCAGCAGCGCCGCTTTGCGGCCACCTATGCCGATCTGCTCGCCAACCCACGCTATGAGGCGGCCACGCGCTTCTTCCTGCACGAGCTTTACGGTCCCGACGATTACCGCCAGCGTGATGCGCAGTTCGCCCGCGTCATCCCGACGCTGACCCGCCTCTTTCCCGCCGAGGTCGTCGACACGGTCGCCAAGCTCGCGCAGCTGCACGCCCTGTCCGAACGCCTGGATACGCGCATGGCCGAGCACCTGCTGTCAGCCGATATCAAGCCCGACGAATACGCCATTGCCTGGCGCGCCTGCAGCGAGCCCGCGTCGAGGCAGCGACAGATCGAGCTGACGATGGCGGTGGGCGAGTCGCTGGACAAGCTGACCCGCAAGCCGCTGCTGCGCCAGACGCTGCGGCTGATGCGCGGCCCCGCGCAGATGGCGGGCCTGGGCGCGCTGCAGAACTTTCTCGAAAGCGGCTTTGACACCTTCCGCGCGATGCGGGGCGCGGGCGAGTTCCTGTCCACTGTGCGACACCGTGAGGACACACTCGCACGTGCATTGTTTCGCGGTGATGCATCCGCGTTAGGGCAACTCCCCTAGCTTGATGTAACACGGCGTCCCAACATCGAAGGCTTCACGCCAAGCACGTCAGAAGGCTCTCGATGACCGCCGTCCTTGCCGAAGTCACCGAAGTGACATCCCGCGCCAAGCCCTGGCTGGCCAGCTACCCAGCCGGCGTGCCGGCGCAGATCGACACCCGCGTCTACGGCTCGCTGGTCGACCTGCTCAACGAGGCCTTCCGCAAGCACGCCTCACGCGATGCCGCCATCTGCCTGGGCCAGCGGATGCGCTTCTCGGAGATCGACCAGCTCTCCATGCAGCTCGGCGCCTGGCTGCAGGCCCAGGGGCTCAAGCAGGGCGACCGCGTCGCCATCATGATGCCCAACCTGCTGCAGTACGGCGTGGCCATCGCGGCCATCCTGCGCGCGGGCTTCGTCGTCGTGAACGTGAACCCGCTGTACACGCCGCGCGAGCTGGAGCATCAGCTCAAGGACTCGGGCGCGCGCGCCATCGTCGTGCTGGAGAACTTCGCGCACACGCTGTCCGAGGTCATCGACGCGACCGACGTGAAGCATGTCGTGCTGGCGTCCATGGGGGACCTGCTGAACTGGTGGAAGGGCCCGCTGATCAACTTTGCCGTGCGCCACCTGAAGAAGATGGTGCCGGAGTTCCGCCTGCCAGCCGGCGACGGCCGCACCGTCGTGCGCTTCAATGAGGCCCTCGCCCATGGCGAGCGCCTGCACCTGAAGAAGCCCGAGCTCGGGCCCGACGACGTTGCCTTCCTGCAATACACCGGCGGCACGACCGGCGTGTCCAAGGGCGCCACGCTGCTGCACCGCAACATCGTCGCCAACATCCTGCAGGTCGAGGCCTGGTTCCAGCCCATGCTGGCCCGGCTGCCCGACCAGAACATGCAGTTCACCAACGTCTGTGCGCTGCCGCTTTATCACATCTTCGCGCTGACGGCCTGCTTCATGCTCGGTGCGCGCATGGGCCACCTCAACATCCTGGTGCCCAATCCGCGCGACATCCCCGGCTTCATCGAGACATTGCGCGGACACAAGATCCACATCTTCCCTGCCGTCAACACGCTGTTCAATGCACTGGCCGCAGAGCCGGGCTTCTCGCGGCTGGACTTCTCCGAGCTGGTCATCTCCAACGGCGGCGGCATGGCCGTACAGCAGGCCACGGCCGAGAAATGGCTCAAGGTCACCGGCTGCCCGGTGGTCGAAGGCTATGGCTTGTCCGAGACCTCGCCGGCGGCGACCATCAATCCGCTGGACCAGCGCGCCTTCAACGGCAGCATCGGCCTGCCGATCTCGTCCACCGAGATCGCCATCCGCGACGACGACGGCCGCGACCTTCCGATCGGCGAACGCGGCGAGATCTGCATCCGCGGCCCGCAGGTCATGGCCGGCTACTGGAAGCGCCCGGACGAGACCGCCAACGTCATGTGCGCCGACGGCTACTTCAAGACCGGCGACATCGGCATCATGGACGAGCGTGGCTATGTGCGTATCGTCGACCGCAAGAAGGACATGATCCTGGTCAGTGGCTTCAACGTCTACCCGACCGAGATCGAGCAGGTCGTCAACATGCATCCCGGCGTGCTGGAGTGTGCTGCCATCGGCGTGCCGGACGCCAAGTCGGGCGAAGCGGTCAAGCTTTTCGTCGTCAAGAGCGACCCGGCGCTGGCCGAGGAAGACCTGGTCAGCTACTGCACGGCACAGATGACGGCCTACAAGCGGCCCCGGTTCATCGAGTTCCGCGACGAACTGCCCAAGAGCAACGTCGGCAAGATCCTGCGCAGAGAACTCCGCACCAACACTGCCTAAGTCTTATTAGGCCGCGCTCGCTGCCAAGGCCAGAGGCCTTGTCCTTCGCCAGGCACAAACAGTCCTCAGGACTGTTTGTGTCCGGGCTCAGCCTCGGGGGTGGGCTAGAACGGGTTGTTCTTGGCGCGCGTGAGCGCCAAAGTGCCGATGCGCTGCTGCGCGCTCGGGCCGAGCAGGGTGTCGCCGGCCCACAGCCATTGCGTGGGGTTGGCGTCGGTCACCAGCGTGTCCGTCGTGCAGTCCTGAGGCGCGACCTCGGTGCGGCAGGCCGCGTTCGTCACATCGGCGTAGCCGAAGGCGGCCGGGAAGCGCGCGATCTGCTGGATCGTCTCGTCAACGAGCACGAGGCCGACCAGGCGGCCGTCGTTGAGCAGGTTCAGACGCATGGTCGTATTGAAGGCCGAGCTCAGGTCGTTCAGGAAGATGGCGCGGTCGATGTCGGTCTGCTGCTGTCTTTCCTTTTGACCGTAGGGCGTCAGGCCGACGTCGAAGATGGTGGCCACCAGCACACGGCCGTTGGCATTGGCGATGCGGTTGACCTGGTCGGCCAGCAGCTTGCCGCGCGCCTTGGCCTCGTTGATCAACGAGTCACGGCTCTGGGCCGGGAACTGGCGATACAGCTCGAGGATGTCGTTGACGCCGACCATGATGGACACGATGTCCTTGGGGCCGAAGCGGTCGTTGGACAGATGCAGGTCGATCTTGTCGCGCACATCGGCAACCTTGTTGCCCAGTGCCGCGTACATGATGCCCTGGGGCAGCGCGACGAAGTCGGTGTTGCACTGCGGGTAGACGAAGCCAAAGCCGCCGGCCAGGATCTGGCTCCAGACCGGGCTGAGCTTGCAGTCCACCTGCTTGGTGTCGGGATTCAGGCCGTTGATCGTGTACTTCTTGCCGCTTTGCAGAATGGTGCCCATCTCGTCGCCGAAGGCGATGACGCGGGTCGGCGCAAACGGGTCGATCTGCTGGGAGCTGCCACCGCCGCAGCCGGCGATCAGCGCGGCCGCTGCCACCATGGCCAAAGCCAGGCCGCGCTTCAATTTCTGGGAGACAACACGTTGCATGACGATCAACTCAGGAACRAGAACTCAATCGGAAAAGGCGGCCGCGGCCCGGCTGAGCCGGTCGCGCACGCCATCCCAGGCAGGGTCGTGGGGCGGTGCCTCGACCCAGATTTCGCGCGCGCCGGCCGCGTCCAGAAGGCGCAGCACCGCGAACAATTCGTGGGCCGCTGCCGCCGGGTCGGCCGGCATGGCCTGCCAGCGCCAAGCCGGCAGCTGGGCGCGTGAATATACCGCCACCCCCTCCAAGCCCCCGCTGGCGGCCGTTGTGGCCAAACGTAAAGCCAGCGCCTGGGCATCCAGCAGGCGCACGCGGGCGCTCGGCGCGTAGTGCGCAGCCAAGGTGCCCGAGGCCTTGGGCGCCGTGGCATCCGGCTCCACGAGCGGCTGGCCCAGGGCGGCCTCGATGCGGCCACGGCTGATCAGCCCCGGGCGCAGCAGGGCCGGATGCTCGCGGCTGCAGTCGACGATGCTGGACTCGATGYCCACCTCGCAGGCACCGCCGTCCAGCACCATCAGCTCGGGGCCGAATTCCTCGACGACATGGCGAGCCAGCGTCGGGCTGACGCGACCAAACCGGTTGGCACTCGGCGCGGCCAAGCCCTCGACGCCCAGCGCGCGCGCTGCGGCCAGCACGGCGCGGGCGACCGGGTGGGCGGGTGAGCGCAGCGCCACGGTGGCGTGGCCACCGGCCGCAGCCTCGGCCATGCCGGCCTTGCGCGGCACGATGACGGTCAGCGGGCCGGGCCAGAAGGCATCCATCAGCCGGCGTGCGGCGACGGGCAGATGGTCGGCAAAGGGTTCGGCGCCGGCGGCGTCCAGCACATGGACGATCAGCGGGTGGTCGCTGGGCCGGCCCTTGGCGGCAAAGATCCTGGCAACGGCCTCGTCCTGGTCGGCGCGCGCGGCCAGGCCATAGACGGTCTCGGTCGRCAGGCCGAGCAATTCGCCGTCGGCCAGGYGGCGCGCGGCGGCCTGGACGGCTTCGGGATCGTTGCCGGGCAGAAGCAACATCAGAAGTCGGTGGGCAGGCCCAGGATGGCGGCAGCCTCCACGGCGACCGCATGAGCCGCCTCAGGCGTGTCGGCCGTGATGTTCAGATGGCCCATCTTGCGGCCATGGCGGGCGTCGGCCTTGCCGTAGAGGTGCAAATGCGTGCCCGGCAGGGCCAGCACGCGGTCCCAGGCCGGGGGCGTGGGGCCGCCGTCGTCGTTGAACCAGAGGTCGCCGAGCAGGTTCAGCATGACGCTGGCCGAATGCTGGCGCGGCGCCGGCAATGGCAGGCCGGCCAGCGCCCTCACCTGCAGCTCGAACTGCGACACATCGGCGCCGTTCATCGTCCAGTGGCCGGAGTTGTGCGGCCGCGGCGCCATCTCATTGACGACCAGGCGGCCATCTTGCAACCAGAAGAACTCGATGCACAGCACGCCGACATAGTTCAGCGCGTCCGCGACCTGACGGGCGGCGGCTACTGCCAGCCTGTCGACCTCGACCGGCACATCCGGCGCCGGCACCTCGGTGACGGCCAGAATGCCGCCGCGGTGCAGGTTCTGCTGCACCGGGAAGTTGACGATCTGCCCGTCCGCGCCGCGCGCCACCAGCACGCTCAGCTCGGCCTTCAACGGCAGCAACTGCTCAAGCACGCAAGGGACGCGCTTGAGCCCTTCCCAGGCCTGGGCCAGCTCGGCGGTGGTGGCCACGCGAACCTGACCCTTGCCGTCATAGCCCATACGGCTGGTCTTCAGGATGCCTGGCAGCAGGGCCGGGTCGACGGCCGCGAGTTCGATCTCATTGGTGATGACGGCATGCGGCGCGCAGGGCACGCCGGCCGCTTCGAAATGCGCCTTCTCGATGGCGCGGTCCTGGCAGACGGCGACCGACGCCGCGGCGGGCGCCACGACACGCATGCCGGCGAGCGTCTCCAGCGCAAGGGCCGGCACGTTCTCGAACTCGGTCGTGATCGCGTCGCAGTCGCGCGCCAGCTGGGCCAGGCCGAAGGAATCCAGATAGTCGGCCTTGATGTGCTTCTCGGCCACGGCGCCCGCCGGGCTGACGGCATCAGGGTCGAGCACGATGCAACGGTAGCCCAGGGCCTGGGCGGCATGCACGAACATGCGACCGAGCTGGCCGCCGCCCAAGACGCCCAGCGTCGCTTGCCGCGACTCGCCAAGCGTCGCCGCACCAGGGAGAAGGGCTGTCAACGCAGTTCCTCGCTCATCGCGCGGGCGATTTCGGTCTGTTTCGTGCGGAAGTCATTCAGCTTGTCCAGCAGGGCCGCATCACCCGTCGCCAGCATCGCCACAGCAAACAGCGCCGCATTGGCCGCGCCGGCATTGCCGATGGCAAAGGTCGCGACCGGGATGCCCTTGGGCATCTGCACGATGGAATGCAGGGAGTCGACGCCCTGCAGGTGCCGGCTGGCGACAGGCACGCCCAGCACCGGCACCGTCGTCTTGGCGGCCAGCATGCCCGGCAGATGGGCCGCACCGCCAGCACCGGCGATGATCGCCTTGAGCCCGCGGCCTGCCGCCGCTTCGGCATAGGCAAACATCTCGTCGGGCATGCGGTGGGCCGACACGACCCTTGCCTCGAAGGCAACACCGAACTCGGTCAGAATCTCGGCCGCTTGCTTCATCGTCTCCCAGTCGCTGCTGGAGCCCATGACGATGCCGATGACGGCATCCGGGTTCTGGGGGGCTGGGGTGGACAAGGTCGCGCTCCGGAAGGCTCAGAAAAGCCTTGAATTGTAGGTGGCGCGTCCCGAAGTCTGTTGGCGCCACGGGGGGCGGATGCGTTGCCACTCAAAAGCCCGCGAGCAAGGCGCGAAACGAAGCTGGGGTCATCCCCAGCGAGGCTTCGCAACGCTGCGCGCGGGTTTTTGAGTGCCAACCTCTTCGGGAGAGGGCCTGCRCGGGCGCATGGCGTTGTTGCGCGCCTTGCACGGGCAAACCAGCCCGAGCTTCGGCGCGACGCCTAGCCCTGCGCCCGCGCAGACCCTCTCGCACCGCCCCCCGTGGCGCCAACAGACTTCCTACCCTCAKCCATGATCGACATCAACCTCCAGAACTTCGAAGCCGAACTCATCGTCGCGTCCCAGAACCAGCCCGTGCTGCTGGACATCTGGGCGCCCTGGTGCGGCCCCTGCAAGACCCTGGGTCCCGTCCTGGAGAAGCTGGAAACCGCCTACGCTGGCCGTTTCACGCTGGCCAAGCTGAACAGCGACGAGGTGCCCGAGATCGCCACCCAGCTCAGCCAGATGTTCGGCGTGCGCTCCATCCCCTTCTGCGTGATGTTCTCTGGCGGCCAGCCGGTGGACGGCTTTGTCGGCGCCCTGCCCGAGGCGCAGATCCGCGAGTTCCTGGACAAGCACGTGCCGGCCGGCGAGGAACTCGAAGCCGAGGCCGACCTGGCCGATGCCCAGGACCTGATGGCCGACGGCGACCTGGAGGCCGCGCTGACCAAGCTGGCCCATGCGGTGCAGACCGACCCGGCCAATGACGCTGCCCGCTTCGATTACGTGAAGGCGCTGCTGGAACTCGGCCTGCTCAACGACGCGCGCGCTGCCTTCGCCCCGGTGGCGGCCAAGGCCGCCGACACCCTGGTGCCCTCGCCCCGCCTGGCGGCACTGGCCACCTGGCTCAGCGCCTTCGAAGCCGCCACGGGCGCCGACCCGGCGGCGCTGCAGGGATCAATCGCCGCCAACAAGCGCGATTTCGACGCCCGCTTCACGCTGGCCCAGTTGCACCTGGCCAACCAGCGCTTCACCGAGGCCATGGACGAGCTGCTGGAAATCATCATGCGCGACAAGGCCTGGAACGGCGAGGCCGCGCGCAAAACCTACGTGGCCATCCTCGAGCTGCTGACCAAGCCGGCTCCCAAGCACGCCGCCGAGGCCAAAAGTGGCACGCTGGAACTCTCCGGCAAGGCCGCCGTCGTGCCCAGCGACCCGCTCATCGACAGCTATCGGCGCAAGCTGTCGATGGCGCTGTTCTGATCAGGCCCGCCTGACAGCCGCACGGCCCGGAATACTCAGGGCACGCCGCTGTTGCCGCGATTGCTGCGGATGTCGCGCAGCCTCACGCATTCCGGGTCGTTGTGATAGATCGGCTTTTCGCACTGCCGGTCGATGCACCAGGCGCGCGCGAACAGCACCCGGCCGCCGCAGGCCTCGTTGGCGGTGCGCGGCTCGGTGGACGGCGCAGGGGCCGCCGATGCCGGGGCCGCCTTGCTCGACGGGGCGGCCGGGCTGGAGGCCGCCGGCTCGGGCGCCGCGAAGACGGGGCTGCGCGGCACCGGGCGGAAGTCGCCGGCCTTCTCGGTCACGATGGGCTTGGGCGCCGTGTCGCGACGCGAGGGCGCCGAGCCGGGCAGTGCCACCGGGCGGGTGTTCACGCCAGTCGCAGCCGACGCGGGCGCAGGCTTGACGGGCACAGGCACCGGCGTGAGCGCGGGCGCAGGCTGTGAAGCTGGCGCGCTGGCCACCGGGGCCTGGAGTTCGGGTTGGGCCTGTTGCACGGGCGCCGGAGCCGACGCGGCCACGGATGCGGCGGGTTCGGCCGGTGTCACCTCGGGCTTGGCCTGGTTGCCGCGCAACTGCATGACAAAAAGGCCAAGCAGCAGCAAGGCGCCCACGCCGCCTCCGATCATGGCGGGCATCTGCCAGGAGGGTGGCCGCGCAGCCGCGGCCTGCGGCGATGGTTTCGCGGCACGCGGCGGCGGCGCGGGTGGGGACGGCGGCGGCGGTGCGGACTTGCGCAGCGGCACGACAACGGTCTGCCCGTCGTCCTCGTCCAGCGGCGGGCCTTGCACGGTGTCGGCGAATTCGAGATCCAGCGGCTCGGCGGGCGCCGGCGGCGTGGGTGCAACTGGCACCCGCGGCTGAGCGAGCTGGGGTCTCGGCACGGCTGAACGTCCTTCCAGCACCTCGCGCCAGGCGGCGACCGTCTGGGGGCGCTGATGGGGGGCGACACGCAGCGCCCAGTCCATGCCGGCGAGGAAGGCCGGTGAATAGCCGGGCACCTCCAGCGGCAGGAGTTCGTCGCCCATCGCGCGGGCCGTCGCCGGCGGCGGCGGCCGGCCGGTCAGCAGCTCATGCATGGCAGCGGCCAGTGCATAGAAGTCGGTCCAGGCCCCCTGGCGCAGTGTCGTGGCCTCGGCATACTGCTCGATGGGCGCGAAGCTGGGCTTGAGGATGGCGGTGAAGACCTGCGTGCGGTCGCTGATCGCCTGGCGGGCGGCGCCGAAATCCAGCAGGATGGGCGGGCTGCCGTCGGAGGGCAGGAAGATGTTGTCGGGCGCGACGTCGCGGTGCCAGACATTCTGTGCGTGCAGGGTCTCCAGCCCCCCCAGCACGGCGTCGAAGATGCGCTTGACCCAGGCCTCGGGTGGCGGCGTCGGCCGAGCCTTGCGCGCCTCGCGAAGGTTCTGGCCGACCAGGCGCGGCATGGCCATGTAGGCGGTGCCGTTGGCCTCCCAGAAACGGTAGACCTTGAGCAGGGAGGGGTGGTCGAAGCGCGCCAGCAGCTTGGCCTCGTTGACGAAGCTGCGTCGACCGAGCTCGAAGGTCTCCTTCATGGAGACCGAACGCACCGACACCTGGGACTGCCCGTCGCGCAGTGCGAATTGGCTGGGCATGTACTCCTTGATCGCGATCTCGCGCTCGAGCGAGTGGTCGCGTGCGAGGTAGACGATGCCGAAGCCGCCCACACCCAGGGTGCCAATGATCTCCAGCTCGCCGAACCGGGTGCCGGCGGGCAAGGCATTGATGGCTTCGTCGTCGCGGGCGTCGGCGGTCATAGGCCGGCGAGAGTACCGCAGCCAAGCCGTGCCGACTCTCCGGAAAAAGCCGGTCAGCGTGGCGGAGTGCCCAGCCCGGCGCTACTCAAGCGCTCGGCCCAGAGGCGGCGCTGGGCGGCGTCCTGGCCCCAGGCGGCCTGGGCGGCGTCGCCGTGGCGGGCTGCCAGCCCATCCTCATGCAAGCGGGCGTAGACCTGGGCCAGGCGGGCGTGCAGGGCCGCGCATTCGTCGAGGTCGCAGTGGGCCGCATCCTCGGCCAGCACCTCGACGGCGGCTTGGTCGGCCAGGGCCCTGGCACGTTGGACCTCGCCGGTATTGGCCCAGCACCAGGCCAGGTCGGCCAGCAGGCTGCCGCCGGTACGGGCCAGGCCAGCCGCCACCGCCTCGGGCAGGTTGGCCTCCAGCAAGGCAGCGGCAGTGGCGTAGTCACCCTGCACGGTCAGCAGTTGGGCGCGCAGCAGCGGGGTCAGGTTGGCGCGGGCCGAACCGCCCACGGCATCGTCGAAATGGCCGATGGAGTCCACCCCCAGCAGCACGGCCGGCGCCTCGCCAGGCTCGCCGGCCAGGGCAGCGTGGCGGATGCGCAGGGCGCGCATCTGCATCTGGTTGTAGAGCAAGGCCGCCAGGCCGGCGTCGTCACCGTCGGCACTGGCGGCGCGGCGGCCCCAGGCATACCAGGACGACGCGGCGGCTTCGTCCCGAGCCCCCATCGCGAGATCCCAGGCCATGCCCAGCGCTGAAGCGACGCGACACGCGGCGGCGTTGTCCGCCGGGGCGGCAAGGACTGCGGCGGCATGGGCGACGAGACGGTCGATATCGCGGTCGACAAAGGCCATTTGCGCCAGCCAGGCGTCGCACAGGGTCTGCAGCGCCGCAAGGTTGGCCGCCTTGGCCATGACGTGGGCGCGCCGCACGCGTTCACAGGCGCCGCCGCCGAAGGCGCTGAAATAAGCCGTCAGCCCTTCGGCCAGATGCAGCCAGGCGGCCAGCTCGATGCGCGGATGCACGAGGGCGCGCGCCTGCAGGCGGTTCAGCTCCTCGCGGGCCTCGACCTCGCGGCCATGGCGCAGCCACAGGATGGCACGCTGAACCTGCAGCACGGCGGCACGCGCCGGCATGGAGGCGACGGCGGCAATCTCGCCGTCAAGCCGCTGTGCCAGCCGGCTGCGAAGCTTGACCGGACCGGCTGCAACGCTCATTGGTGCACCCTTCGGCCTGCGGCCTTGCCTGTCCGGCAGCGCGGCCAGGCGTTCGCCAGGCATGCGATGCCCACTGGGCATCCCATGTCCGGGCTCACTCCCGCCAAGCGGGAGCGAGCTTGCTTGGGACGGCCCGGCGCGGCGCTCATGCCGTCAGCCGCTGCAGCGCTTCTTCGTACTTCTGCACCGTCTTGGCGATCACCTCGGCCGGCAGGGCCGGTGCAGGCGCCTTCTTGCCCCAGGGCTGGCCGTTGATGCGCACGGCCTCCAGCCAGTCGCGCACGAACTGCTTGTCGTAGCTGGGCGGGTTGCTGCCCGGCGCATAGCTCTCGACCGGCCAATAGCGTGAGGAGTCGGGCGTCAGCACCTCGTCCATCAGCGTCAGCGTGCCCTCGGCATCCAGGCCGAACTCGAACTTGGTGTCGGCAATGATGATGCCCTTGGTCAGCGCGAAATCGGCGGCGCGCTGGTAGAGCTGGATGGAGATGTCGCGCACGCGGGCGGCGAGGTCGGCGCCGATGATTTCAGCCGCCTGCTCGAACGAGATGTTCTCGTCGTGATCGCCCATCTCGGCCTTGGTGGCCGGCGTGAAGATGGGGGCGGGCAGCTTGTCGGCATTGCGCAGGCCCGCCGGCAGCTTGACGCCGCAGACGCTGCCGCTGGCCTGGTACTCGGCCCAGCCGCTGCCGGCCAGGTAGCCGCGCACGACGGCTTCGATGGGCAGGGGCTTGAGCCGCTTGACCAGCATGGTGCGGTCCTTGAGCTGCTCGCGCTCCTCGGCCGACACCACGGACAGCGGGTCTTGGCCGGTCAGATGGTTGGGAACGATGCCCTGCAGCTTGTCGAACCAGAACAGCGCCATGCGGGTCAAGAGCGCCCCTTTGCCCGGAATCGGCTCGCCCATGATGACGTCGAAGGCCGACAGGCGGTCGCTGGCGACCATCAGGATGCGGTCGTCGCCGACGGCGTAGTTCTCGCGCACCTTGCCGCGGCCAAGCAGCGGCAGGGAGGTCAGGCTGGATTCGTAGAGGGCTTGGGGCATGGCGGCGATTTTAGGTGCCGCCTCCGGCCAGATGGCTTCGTACTGCAGCTGCAAAGCTGTGCACGTCGATCGGTTTGGTCAGATAACCGTCGCAGCCGGCTGCGCGAAAGCGCACCTCGTCGCCCGGCATGGCAAAGGCGGTGAAGGCAATGACGGGCAGATCGGCGAGGTCGGGCGTGGCCTTGATGGCGCGCACCAGGCTCAGGCCGTCGGTGCCCGGCAACTGGATGTCAACCAGGGCCAGGGCGGGTCGGTAGGCGCGCAGCCGCGCCCAGGCCTCGTCGACGTGCAGAGCGCGGTCGACGATGAAGCCGTCGGCCTCCAGCACGTACTGTGCGAGATCGATGTTGAGCTCGTTGTCGTCGACGATCAGGATGCGTTCGCCAGCCATGTCAACCTTTCGTGAGTCGGCCACGCCGGTCCTGGCGGGCGGCGCGCAGCAGCGCATCGCGCACCTCGGCCAGGGCTTCGGCCTCGCCAGCGCTGGCGATGGCCGCGGCCGAGCGCGCCAGGCTTTCGATGTCCTGCCCACTGAGGGTCAGCGCCGTCCAGACGATGACGGGCAGCTCGGCCCAGCGCGGGTCCCCGCGAAGTTCATGCAGCACCTGGAATCCGTCGATGCCGGGCATCATCAGGTCGAGCACGATGGCCCCGGGCTGCAGGGCGGGCAGGCGCTGCAGCGCCTCGGCGCCGCTGCCGACGGCCACGGCCTCGACGCCCGTGGCCTGCAATGCCGCACACATCAGCTCGCGCGACGCCGCCTCGTCGTCGACCACCAGCACCGGCCGGCCCGGACCCAACCGGTCGCGCAGCGGCACGAGGGCACGCGCCAGGGCCGGGCGGCGCAGCGGCTTGGCCAGCACGTCGGACACCGTGAAAGCCACGCCCGCCCCCGTCGGGGGCGTCAGCGCCAGCGCCTTGACGGCCGCGTGCATGGACGGCCCGCCGCTGCGCAGCGCCGCCAGCAATGACAGGCCGGGCGCATCAGGCAGGGCGAGGTCGATGGCCAGTTCGGTGTAACGGCGCGCGCGGGTCAGGCGCAGCACCTCGCCGGCTGTGGACGCGGTGTCGGCGCTCACGCCGGCCCGCGACAGATCACGGGCCAGGCCGTCGCGCAGCGGATGGTCGCGCAGGGCGATGAGCTGCTGGTGGGCCGGTCGTTCGGCCGGCTCGCCGGCATCCAGCGGCTGGCGCGGCAGCACGGCGTAGAAGCGGCTGCCGCGCCCGGGCTCGCTGTAGACGCCGACACGGCCGCCCTGGGCCTCCACCAGCCGGCGCGTCAGCGCCAGCCCCAGGCCCGTGCCCTGGTGGCGCTTGGTCAGGCCGTCGTCGAGCTGCTGGAATTCGACAAACAGATGGCCGAGGCGGTCGGCCGGAATGCCGATGCCGCTGTCCTCGACCTCCAACCGCCACAGCCGCGGGCCCTCGCCCACCACGCGCAGTTCGACGTGGCCGCCGGCGAGCGTGAACTTGATGGCGTTGGACAGGTAGTTGAGCAACACCTGCTTGAGCCGAGCGGGGTCCAGCACCAGGTCTCGCAGCCCCGGTTCGATGGAGGACTTGAGGCTCAGGCCACGTTGCTCGGCGAGCACCGCGACGGTGGCCATCACGTCGTCGACCAGGGCCGGCAGTTCGACCGGCTCGGGATGGAAGTCCATCTTGCCGGCCTCGATCTTGGACAGGTCGAGCACGTCGTTGATCATGGCCAGCAGATGCCGGCCGCTGCTGGCAATGTGCTGCAGCCACTCGCGCTGGCGCGGCCCATCCAGCAGATGCGGCGGATGGGCGCTCATGGTCAGCAGGTCGGCGAAGCCGATGACGGCATTCAGCGG
>NZ_JBFUMO010000117.1:0-13404 GCF_054049355.1 Roseateles sp. P5_E11
ACCCGCAGCTGGCCGCACGTGCGCAGCGCAATGTCCACGTCATCGACGGCCAGGTTGTCGACCTGGCTGCGGAGCTCGCCGCTTGAAAACCATCGCGTTCCTGCTGTTGATCGCTTGCGCCACCGCGCAAGCCGACGACCTGCTGCAGGTCTGGGCGCAGGCGCGCGCGGCCGACCCGCTGCTGCGCCAGGCCGCGGCCTTCAACGGCGCGCAGGAAGCGGCCTCACGCGAAGCCCGCGCGGCGCTGCTGCCGCAGTGGAACCTGCAGAGCAGCGAGCAGCGCGAGAACGGCAGTGGCGAGCGCTCGCGCACGACGACGAGCAGCATCAGCCAGCCCCTCTTCGACCTGGCCGCGCTGCGCGAATGGGACGCCAGCCGCAGCCAGGCCTCGGCCCAGTCTGCGCGCCTGGCCGCCGCCGAGCAGGCCGCGCGGGCCCGCGTCGCCGACGCCTATTTCGGCCTGCTGTCGGCCCAGGCCCAACTGGCCACGGCGCGCGCCAATGAAGAGGCCTTCGCCCGCCAGGTCAGCGAGGCCGACACGCGCTTCAAAGCCGGCCTGTCGGCCCAGGTCGAGGCCGACCAGTCGCGCGCCTACCGCGAACTGGCGCGCAGCAACACGCTGGCCGCCGAACTGAACCTGGCCGATGCCCGCGAGGCGCTGGCCCAATTGACCGGCGTGCCCGTCACCACCCTGCAGCCGTTGCGCCGTGCGCTGGATGCACAAGCCTTGCCGGACGACGCCGAAGCCTGGACCGCGCGTGCGCTCCAGGCCAACCCCGAGCTGCGCGCGCTGCAGCTGGACGTGCAGGCCAGCGAGCAGCGCATCTCGGCCGCGCGCGCCGGTCATCTGCCGACGCTGAGTGTGGGCGTGGACACGACGCAGCGCCGCAATGTCGGTGGAGGTAGCGGCGTGTCGGCCTTCGATGCCAGCCGCACGCCGACGCTGGTCGGCCTGCGCCTGACCGTGCCGCTGTTTGCCGGCGGCGCCGTGGCCGCTGCGGCCGACCGCGCCGGCTTTCAGCGGGATGCCGCCCGCGAGCAGCTCGAAGCCGGCCGCCGCGCCATGCTGCGCGAGGTGAGGGCGCAGCACCTCGCCGTGGGCCAGGGCGCGGTGCAGCTGCGCTCCGCGCAGGTCGCCGTCGAGGCCGCCGAGCGCGCGCTCGAAGCCACGCGCACCGGGCTGACCCTGGGCACGCGCAGCACCACCGACCTGCTCCTCGCCATCCAGACCCTGGCCGGCGCGCAGAACGCGCAGACCCAGGCCCGCCACCGCCATGTGCTGGCCCTGCTCGCCCTGCACCAGGCGGCCGGCTCCCTCGGTGACGCCGAACTCGCCACYGTCAACGCTCTTCTGGAGAACCGCTGATGTTTCTTCACTACCTCGAACTCGCCTGGCGCAACACGCTTGCCGCCAAGGGCCTCTCCGCGTTGATGGTGATGGCGCTCGCCCTGGGMATCGGCGCCTGCATGACGACGCTGACCGTCTATCACGTGCTCTCCGGCGACCCCATTCCCGCCAAGAGCGCTCGCCTATTCAACGTGCAGCTCGACGCGTCGGACATCGTCAGCTGGAAGGCCGGTGAAGAGCCCAACTTCGACCTGAGCCGCTATGACGCGACGGCACTGCTGCGCGACAAGAAGGCGCTGCGCCAGGCGATGTCCAGCGGCTTCAACACCGCCGTGGGCCTGCCCGATGCGCAGACCAAGCCGATCTTCTCGAGCGTGCGCATGACGTCGGCCGACTTCTTCGCGATGTTCGACGCGCCGTGGCAATACGGCGGCGGCTGGAGCGCGGCCGACGACGAAGGCGAGGCGCGTGTCGCCGTCATCTCGGCGTCGCTCAACGAGAAGCTGTTCGGCGGCGGCAACAGCCTGGGCAAGGAAGTCATCGTGCGCGGCCAGCCGCTGCGCATCGTCGGCGTGCTCAAGCCCTGGAAGGTGCAGCCCCATTTCTGGGACCTGACCCTGGGCAGCTACACCGAGACCGAGGACTTCTACCTGCCGTTCTCGACGGCGATGCTGCTGAAGATGGGCCACTGGGGCAATATGAACTGCTGGGCCAAGGGCGCCAACGGCGGCACCTCGCTGGACCTGAACGCGAGCTGCTCGTGGATCCAGTACTGGGTCGAGTTTGCCAAGCCCGAGGAGGCCGCCGCCTACCGCGACTACCTCGTCGCCTACTCCGAGGCTCAGCGCAAGGCCGGCCGCTACGAGCGACCGACGAATGTGCGCCTGCGCAACGTGATGGACTGGCTGGGCGCGCAGAAGGTGCTGCCCGCCGACGTGCGCCTGCAGACCTGGCTGGCCTTTGGTTTCCTGGCCGTCTGCGTCGTCAACATGGTGGGCCTGTTGCTGGCCAAGACGCTGCGCCGCAGCGGCGAGATCGGCGTGCGCCGCGCACTCGGTGCGACGCGCGGCGACATCTTCAAGCAGTTCGTCGTCGAGRCCGGCCTGCTCGGCCTGGCCGGCGCGCTGCTGGGCCTGCTGTTCGCCCAGGGCGGGCTGTGGCTGGTGCGCCAGAGCCCGAACGACTACGCCAAGCTGGCCGAGCTCGACGCCAGCATGCTGGCCCTGACGCTGGGCCTGGCCCTGCTGGCCAGCCTGCTCGCCGGCCTGCTGCCGGCCTGGCGTGCGGCCCTCGTCACCCCCGCCGTCCAACTGAAGGTGCAGTGATGTCTGACTCCTCCACGCTGTCCATCGTCCCGCCAGCCCGCGCCACCGGCAACCCCCTCGGGGCGTTCGGCCGGGCCCTGAGCGATCTCGCGCCCATCCTGTCGACGCTGCGCCGCCACCGCATCGCGGCCGGCCTCATCGTGCTGGAGGTGGCGCTGACCTGCGCCATCGTCACCAATGCGCTGCACCTGATCCAGACCCGCGTCGAGGCGCTGAACACCGACAGCGGCATGGCCGAGACCGAGATCGGCGTGCTGACCCTGCGCGGCAGCAAGCCCCAGCCGCCCGAGCGCACCGCCGGCATCGTGTCCGAGGACCTCACGCGGCTGCGTGCGCTGCCAGGCATCAAGGCGGCCACGGTGCCCAACCAGATCGTCTACGGCAACAACAGCAACAACAGCGGCGTCTCGCTTGAGCCCGACAACAAGGGCCTGCGCATCAGCGCGGCGCAATACGCGGCCGATGAACAGATGATCCCGACCTTCGGGCTCAAGCTGCTGGAGGGCCGCAACTTCACGGCCGACGAGGTGCTCGACAACTTCCAGACCTTCAGCGTCTCCGATCCCAAGATCCCGCAGCTCATCATCAACAAGGTGATGGCCGACAAGCTCTTCCCCGGCCAGTCAGCGTTGGGCAAGCAGGTCTATATCTTCGGCCGCTCGCCGTCGACCATCATCGGCGTCGTCCAGACGCTGACGCACACGCAGCTGCACCGCGCCCGTGGCGACGGTGATGGTGCCGCCATGATCCTGCCGCTGCGCGGCGGCGGCTCGTACGTGATCCGCGCCGAGCCGGGCCAGCTGGACTCGCGCATCAAGGCTGCGGCCGCGGTGCTCGAAGAAGGCGACCAGGGCCGTGTCGTCACGCAGAGCCAGCGCCTGACCGAGATGCGTTCGTCCTTCTACGCCCAGGACCGCGCCATGGCCTGGCTGATGGGCGGTGTCTGCGTGTCGCTGCTGCTGGTGACGGCCATGGGCATCGTCGGCCTGGCGAGCTTCTGGGTGCAGCAGCGCACCCGCATGATCGGCACGCGCCGCGCTCTGGGCRCCACCCAGGGCCAGATCCTGCGCTACTTCCAGCTCGAGAACCTGCTGCTGACGACGACCGGCATCCTCATCGGTATGGCCGGTGCCTGGGCCCTGAGCCAGCTGCTGATGCAGAGCTACGAACTGCCGCGCCTGCCCTGGGGCTATCTGCCCGCTGGCGCACTGGCGCTGTGGGCCCTGGGCCAGCTGGCCGTGTGGGTGCCAGCCCGGCGCGCGGCGCGCCTGGCACCGGTGGCCGCCCTGAGGAGTTGAAGCCCGGGTTCAGGCCGCCTGCAGGCTGCGCAGTTCGGCCGCCCAGTCGGCCCAATGCTTGCGGATGGCGGCCCGCTGCTCGGCATCGAGGCTGTTGAGCAGCTTCAGCAGGCTGGCGACGATCTGCTCGCGATAAGGCTGCTCGGTGGGCTGGGTCTGTGAGTCCTGCATCAGCAGGGCGGTGCCCGCGGCCAGGTCCTGGCGCGCCCAGGCGCGCAGGGCCTGCACCAGCCGCGCCTGGCGTGCGGCACGGGCCTGGGCCATGACGGGCAGGTCGAAATGCCAGCTGCGAGCGTCGGCTGCGGCCTGCTTGCGGGTCGAGCGGTCCAGGTCGCCCAGCCAGCGTTCGAGGTTGCTGGTGTAGCGCTTGGCGCGCTCGTCGGGCCCGCGCTTGCCCGATTGCTTCTCCCGCCACTCGGTCGTCTTCTCGGCCATCTTCTTTTCCAGGTGTTGCCACTGCTCGGGCCGCAGGCTGGCCAGCACCGGCGCGGCCAGCGGCGCGGCGTGCTGCAGGCAACGCTCGACGCTGGCGCGCGCGCCGCGCTCCAGGGCCAGCAGTTCGTCCTGGGTGACGCCGTCGTCCAGCGCCGCATGGGCCTGGCCCACCAGCGCAATCCATTGCGGCAGCTCCTCGCGGCGGTGCCAGGCCTGCCAGGCCTGCAGCTGCGTCTTGAGCTGACCGCGCTGCGGGCTGTCCAGGTCGAGATAGTTGTCCGCCCAAAGCCCGGCCAGCAGTGGCAGCTGCCCATAGGCCAGCGTCAGGCTGGAGCAGCCGATCAGGCCCAGCAGGGCCGTCAGCGCGAAGAGGGTGGCAAAACGCTTCAGCAGTTGCATGGGGCCATCGTGACAAGGCAGGGCGGCGTTGTCACGCCTGGGGTCTTGCAGGTCAATTCATGCGCCGATAGGGCACGACGCCGCCCTGGCCGACCCGCACCAGGGCCAGGGCTTGCTGCACCTCCGGCAACCCGCGTGCCTGGGCCTCCAATTCGGTCGCCTGCTCGGCGTGCCCGACGCAGCCCTCGAGGTAAACGACCCGGCCCTGCACGGTCAGCCACAGGCTGCTCGGATGCAGGGCGGCCGTGCCGTTCAGCTTGGCACGCAAGGCCCCGGCAATGGTCGCGTCATAGCGGAAGGCATTGGGTTCGCTGCATTCGCCCTTGAGCCAGCAGGTGGTGCCGCGCTCGGCGCGATGGTGAGCTTGCACGCGGGCCTCGGCGGCCGTGATGCGCGGGCCGCGGGGCTCCGGGCAATCGGCGATATCGGCCGACACGGCCTCGAAGGGGTCGTTGAAGCGGTTCAACACCAGCTCATCGCTGCCACCGGCGAGCAGCAGCGCGATGAGCAGGGCGGGCGGCGGCGTCATGAAGGCATTCTGGTGGGGCCGGGTATCGTGTGGTCCCGCGCAAACCCTCGCCTCAGTCGCCCCTCGTGTCCCACCAGGATCTGCCGCACACCCTCAAGCTGATGACGATCTGGCTGCTGATCGGCTTGGGCATTTTCCTGGGTTTCAAGCTGTGGGAGCACGAGCGCGAGGCCAGCCGCTTCCAGCTTGCCGGCGAGGTCATCGTGCTGACGCGCGGGGGCGACGGCCACTTCCACTGGCCCGGCCGGGTCGACGGCATCGAGGTGGATTTCCTCGTCGACACCGGCGCCACCACGACGGCCCTGCCGCAAGTGTTGGCGGAGCGCGCCGGCCTCAAGCCGCTGGGCGCCGTGCGCGCCCATACCGCGGCCGGCGCCACGCGCGGCTTTCTTGCGCGGGCCGACGTTGCGCTGGAAGGCGGCGTGCGCGCCGACAAGTTGATGGTGACTGTGCTGCCCGACCTGGGCGCGCCGCTACTTGGCATGGACGTGCTCGGTCGCCTGCACTTCAGCCAGAAACCTGGTGAACTCCGCATCGAACCCCGCCCATGATCCGCGCCCTCCTTTTGGCCTTTCTCGTCGGCAGTGCCCATGCGGCCTGCCCGCCGGCGCCGGCCCTGCCGAGCGCCGAGCAGGCCGCCACCTGGGCCGCCAAGGCGCCGGACCGCGGCCTGCTGTGGCGCATCAGCCGTGGCGGCCACAGCAGCTATCTGTTCGGCAGCCTGCATGTCGGCAAGGCCGACTGGGCCTATGCCGGGCCGGCCCTGCGCGCGGCCTGGGCGCAGACCGAGGTGCTGGCCGTGGAGCTCGACCCCGCCGACGTCGGTGCCGTGCTGGCCGCCATGCCCAAAGCCGCACCCCTGCCGCCGGCTCTGGCCCAGCGCCTGGACACCCAGGCCCGCGCCGCCTGCCTGTCGCCTGGTGCCCTGAGCGCGCTGCCGGTCATGTTGCAGCTCAGCATGCTGTCGCTGATGGAGGCGCGCCGCGATGGCTTTGATGCCGGTTTTGGCCAGGACGTGATGCTGCTGGCGCGCGCCAGGAGCGAGGGCCGGCCGGTGCAGTCGCTGGAGAGCGTCGAGGAGCAGTTGCAGGCGCTGGAGCCGGAGGCGGCCGAGCTGCCCGCCATCGTCGACGGCGCGCTGCGCCAGTTGCGCGGTGGCCAGATGCGCGAGCCGCTGCGCCGGCTCAGCAGCGCCTGGTCGCGCGGTGACCTGGGGACGTTGGCGAACTATCCGCGCTGGTGCGCCTGCGCCGACAGCCCGGCCGAACGCGCTTGGCTCAGGCGAGTCAACGACGACCGCAACGGCCCGCTGGCCACCCGCATCGCGGCCTTGCATGGCGCCGGCCAGCGCTTGCTGGTGGCCGTGGGCGCGCTGCACATGAGCGGCCCGCGGGCACTGCCCAAGCTGCTGGCCGAGCAGGGTTTTATTGTCGAAGCCCTGCTGCCCAGCAAGTAGGATGGAAGTGCCCTTACAGGAGACAAGACATGAGCGACAACAGCTTCACCAAGTTCGTGCCCGGTTTCGAGTTCCTGCAGGGCCTGGTCAAGAACGCGGGCTCGGCCCTGCCCGGCATCGGCCAATGGGTGGCGCCAACGCTCAATCCCGAGGAGCTCTCCAAGCGCATCGAGGAGCTGCGCACGGTGCAGTTCTGGCTGGAGCAGAACGCGCGCATGCTGGCCGCCACCATCCAGGCGCTGGAAGTGCAGCGCATGACGCTGTCGACGCTGAAGTCGATGAACGTGCCGCTGGCCGACTTGCGCGACAGCCTCAAGCTGCCCACCGGTGGCGACGGCACCTCCTGGCCCGGCATCCCACCCGAGATCCTGGCCGCCGCGGCGCCGGTGGCCCAGGCTGCGGCTCAGACGGTGACCAAGACGGCCAATACCGCCAGCAAGGTCGCCGCCAAGACCGTGAAGACGGCCGGCGATGCGGCCAAGGCCGTGGCCGACAACCCGGCCGCCGTCGTCGACCCGACGCAGTGGTGGACGGCGCTGAGCCAGCAGTTCACGCAGTTGGCCACCTCGGCCATGAAGGACACCGCGACCGATGCGGCCAAGAACCTCGCCGGCAACCTCGTCAAGCAGAGCTTCGACGCCGCCAGCGAAACGCTGAAGCGCGCGGCCAGCGTGCCCGGGGCGGTGGTGGGTGGCGTCGCCAAGGGCCTGGCGTCCGGCGCCGCGCCCAAGCCGGCCGCGAAGACCGCCGCCGCGAAGGCGGCCAAGCCACGCAGCAGCGCGCGCCGCAAGCCTTGAGGCGAAGGCGAACCGGCGCGACGGGAGGGTGATGAGGCGCCGGCCGCTGCTGGTCATGCTCACGGCTGCCTGCGCCACCGAGGCGCCCGCGCGGCCCGCGCCGCTGGTCTATCCCCAGCACGAACCCGGCCGCGTGCCGCAGTGGCACTACATGCAGGCCGTCATCAAGCTCGCCATCACGCGCAGCGGTGCCGACTATGAGTTGATGGAGTCGCCCGTGCCGATGACGCAGGCGCGCGTCGTGCGCGAACTGGCCGACCGCAGCGGGCGGATCGATCTGTGCTGGACCATGACCAGCATCGAGCGCGAGGCCCGGCTGCTGCCGGTGCGCGTTCCCATGGACCGCGGCCTCATCGGTTGCCGCGTTGCCTTCGTCCGCCCCGAGGACGTGGATCGCTGGCGCGACCTGCACGACCTCAACGAACTCTCCCGCTACGTCGCCGGCCAGGGCCAGGACTGGCCCGACACCGCCATCCTGCGTGCCAACGGCCTGCCGGTGCAGGGCATCAGCCGCTACGAGGCGCTGTTCGACATGCTGCGCATGCGCCGCATCGACTACTTCCCGCGCGCCGTCTTCGAGATCGACGACGAGGCGACCACGCCGGCGGCCCATGACCTCGTCATCGAGCCGCATGTGCTGCTGCGCTACCCGGCGGCCTCCTATCTCTTCGTGCGCCCGGACCGGCCACGATTGGCGGCCGAGTTGCAGCGCGGCATGGAGGCCGCGGCAAACGACGGCAGCCTCGCGCGGCTGTTCCAGCAGTATTTCGGCGACCTGCTGCGCCGCCACCACCTGGCCCGCCGGCGCCAGCTGTTGCTGAAGAATCCGTTGCTGCCGCCCGAGACGCCCTTGCACAAGCCGGCCTACTGGCTCGTCATCGAAGGCTGAGATGAACTGCCCCTCGCCCAACCTCGCGTCGCTGAACGCGAGCGAGTCTGGTCGGTCCCCCGGGGGGACGGCGATGCTTGCCGGATTGACCGGCAAGCACATCGCCAGCGCGTGCCGGCTAGGGAGCGGCCCGGCGCTCGGCCCGCAACTTCAATGCATTGCGGGTGTCGCGAATTCGGAATGGGCAACTAAAGTGGGCCCGACATGAACGCCCCCGTCGACCTCGCCGCCCGCCGTGCCGCACTCATCGCGGCCCTGGCACCGTTGCTGCCGGCCCATGCCCTGCTGCACCAGGCCGAGCAGACCACGCCCTATGAATGCGATGGCCTGACCGCCTACCGCCAGCGCCCGCTGGCCGTGGCCCTGCCCGAGACCGAAGCCCAGGTGGCTGCCGTGCTGAAGGCCTGCCACCGTCTGGGTGTGCCGGTCGTCGCGCGCGGCGCGGGCACGGGCCTGTCGGGCGGCGCGATGCCGCACGAGGCCGGCCTGACGTTGGCCCTGGCCAAGTTCAACAAGATCCTTTCGCTGGATCCACTGTCACGCACGGCGCGCGTGCAATGCGGCGTGCGCAACCTCGCCATCAGCGAAGCCGCGGCGACTCACGGCCTGTATTACGCGCCCGACCCCAGCAGCCAGATCGCCTGCACGATTGGCGGCAACGTCGCCGAGAACAGCGGCGGCGTGCACTGCCTGAAGTACGGCCTGACGCTGCACAACGTGCTGCGCCTGCGCGGCTTCACCGCCGAGGGCGAGCCCATCGAGTTCGGCAGCGAGGCGCTGGACGCGGCGGGCCTGGACCTGCTGGCCCTGGTCATCGGCAGCGAAGGCATGCTGGCCGTCATCACCGAGGTTACCGTCAAGCTGGTGCCCAAGCCGCAACTGGCGCGCTGCATCATGRCCAGCTTCGACGACGTGCGAAAGGCCGGCGACGCGGTCGCGGCCATCATCGCAGCCGGCATCATCCCGGCGGGCCTGGAGATGATGGACAAGCCGATGACGGCTGCCGTGGAGGACTTCGTGCATGCCGGCTATGACCTGGATGCCGAGGCCATCCTGCTGTGCGAAAGCGACGGCACGCCCGAGGAGGTGGCCGAGGAGGTCGCGAAGATGGAAGCCGTGCTGCAGGCCAGCGGTGCGACGCGCTGCCAGGTCAGCGCCGACGAGGCCCAGCGGCTCAAGTTCTGGAGCGGCCGCAAGAACGCCTTCCCGGCGTCGGGCCGCATCAGCCCCGACTACATGTGCATGGACTCGACCATCCCGCGCAAGCACCTCGCCACCATCCTGCTCGACATCCAGCAGATGGAAAAGAAATACGGCCTGCGCTGCGCCAATGTCTTCCATGCCGGCGACGGCAACCTGCACCCGCTGATCCTGTTCGACGCCAACGACCCCGACCAGTTGCACCGCTGCGAGCAGTTCGGCGCCGAGATCCTGGAGCGCAGCGTCGCCCTGGGCGGCACGGTGACCGGCGAGCACGGTGTCGGCGTCGAGAAGCTCAACTCCATGTGCGTGCAGTTCAGCACCGAGGAGCGTGAGCAGATGCTGGCGTTGAAGCGCGCCTTTGACCCTGCCGGCACGCTGAACCCGGGCAAGCAGATCCCGTCCCTGAGCCGCTGCGCCGAATACGGCCGCATGCATGTGAAGCGCGKCCTGCTGGCCTTCCCGGAACTGGAGCGGTTTTGAGCTTCGCGGACCTGCAGACCCGATTGCGTAATGCGCGCGAGCCGCTGCGCATCCAGGGCCATGGCAGCAAGGATTTCTATGGCGAGGCGCCGCACGGCGAGCTGCTGTCCACGCTGGAGATGAATGGCGTCACGGCCTACGAGCCCAGCGAGCTGTTTGTCAGCGCGCTGGCGGGCACGCCGATCGCCGATGTCGAAGCGCTGTTGGCGAAGCGCCACCAGCGCCTGGCCTTTGAGCCGCCGCGCTTCGGGGGCCGCGGCACGGTGGGCGGCATGGTGGCGGCCGGGTTGTCGGGGCCGACGCGGGCGGCTCTGGGCTCGGTGCGGGACCATCTGCTGGGCGCCGTGATGATCAATGGCAAGGGCGAGCTGCTGAGCTTTGGCGGCACGGTCATGAAGAACGTGGCCGGCTTCGATGTCAGCCGCGCGCTGGCGGGGTCGCTGGGCGTGCTGGGGTTGATTACCGAGGTGACCTTGAAGGTGCTGCCCCTGCCGGCCGCCACGGCAACATTGCGCTTCGATTTCGACCAGTCCGCTGCCTTGATGGCGATCAACCGCTGGGGCGGTGAGCCCCTGCCCATCGAGGCCAGTGCCTGGTGGGACGGTGCCTTGCTCGTGCGACTGGCCGGCGCGAACGCGGCCGTTGAGGCCGCGGCACGCAAGTTGGGCGGCGATGTCATTCCGGGCGACATGGCCCAGCCCTTCTGGACCGGCCTGCGCGACCACAGCGACGAGTTCTTCATCGGCGCCGAGCGTGCGGTGGCGGGCGGCGCGCGGCTTTGGCGGCTGTCCCTGCCGAGTGCGACGCCCGAGCTCAAGTTGCATGGCGAGCAGCTCATCGAATGGGGCGGCGCGCAACGCTGGGTCGTCACGCCCATGCCGCCGGCCGGCGTGCGTGATGCCGCAGCAGCTGTGGGCGGGCATGCGACGCTGTTCCGCGCCCAGGACAAGGGCGTGGGCGTGTTCGCGCCGCTGAGCGCGCCGTTGGCGGCCATCCACAAGCGGCTCAAGGCCTCCTTCGACCCGCATGGCGTGTTCAACCCGGGGCGGCTCTACGCCGGGCTTTGATGATCCAGCCCATCCATGACGCCGCCCAGCGCGGCTACACCAACGCCCCCGACAGCTATCAGCGTGGTCGGCCGGAGTACCCGCAGGCCCTCGCCGCCTGGCTGGACGCGACGCTCGGCGTACGCAAGGGCGCGCGTGTCGTCGATCTGGGCGCGGGCACCGGCAAGTTCACCCAACTGCTGGCTCGCACCGGTGCGGCCGTGACGGCGGTGGAGCCGGTYGATGCGATGCGCGAGAAGCTGTTGCAGAGCCTGCCCGGCGTGCGGGCACTTGCCGGCACGGCCGAAGCCCTGCCGTTGGCCGATGGTGAGGCCGACGACCTGGTCTGCGCCCAGGCCTTTCACTGGTTTGCCAACGACCAGGCCCTGCGTGAGATGCACCGTGTGCTGCGGCCCGGCGGTCGGCTGGGGCTGGTCTGGAATGTGCGGGACGAATCCTGCGACTGGGTCGCGGCCATCACCGAGATCATCACGCCCTACGAAGGCGATGCGCCGCGCTACTACACCGGGCAGTGGAAGCGTCCCTTCGAGGGCCAGACGCTGTTCGCGCCGCTGCAGCTGACGGAGTTCCCGCACAGCCATGAGGGTTCGTTCGAGCAGGTCGTCATTGACCGCATCGCTTCGGTGAGCTTCATCGCTGCGTTGCCCCAGGCCCAGCGCGAGGTCGTGGAGGCGAAGTTGCGGGCGCTCCCGCAGCGCTTCGCCGCATTGCGCGAACCCGTGATCGCCTTCCCCTATGTGACGCAGGCCTGGTGCGCCGAGCGTCTTGCCAGCAACTGACGGCATGCAGACCACCCTCGCTCCCGAATTCGCCGGCACCCACGATGGCACTGAGGCCGAGGCCATCCTGCGGCGCTGCGTGCACTGCGGCTTCTGCACGGCCACCTGCCCGACATATCAACTCCTCGGCGATGAGCTTGACGGCCCGCGCGGCCGCATCTATCTGATCAAGCAGGTGCTCGAAGGCGCTGAACCCACGCGCGAGACGCAGCTGCATCTGGACCGCTGCCTGACCTGCCGCAACTGCGAGACGACCTGTCCGTCGGGCGTCGAAKACGGCCGCCTGGTCGACATCGGCCGGCGCGTCGTCGACGCCAAGGTCGAACGCCCGGCTGGCGAGCGCCGCACGCGCTGGCTGCTGAAGGAAGGGCTGACCTCGCCGCTTTTCAAGCCGGCGATGAAGCTGGGCCAGATGTTCCGGCCCCTGGTGCCGGCATCGCTGAAGGACAAGGTGCCGGCCAGGCCGCCGGCCACGGCGCATGACTGGCCGACGCGCCAGCTCAACCGCAAGGTCGCGCTGCTGCTGGGCTGCGTGCAGCCGGCCATGGCGCCCAATATCAACAGTGCGACGGCGCGGGTGCTGGACGCGGCGGGCATACAGACCGTGGTGGCCGATGGCGCCGGTTGCTGCGGCGCCATCCGCGAGCACCTCGGTGATCACGAGGCAGCGCTCAACGACATGCGCCGCAATATCGACGCCTGGTGGCCACTGGTCTCGGGCCTGGGCGAGCGCGTCGAAGCCCTGGTCACGAATGCCTCGGGCTGCGGCGTCATGGTCAAGGACTATGCGCACCTGTTGGCCCACGACCCCGCCTATGCCGACAAGGCCCGGCGCGTCAGCGAGATGACCAAGGACCTCAGCGAGCTGCTGCCCGAACTCGTGCCCACGCTGAAGGCGCGCCTCAAGGCCAAGCCCGGCTCACTGGCCTACCACCCACCCTGCACGCTGCAGCATGGGCAAAAGCTCACGGGTGGCGTGGAAAGCGCATTGCGCGAGCTGGGCTTTCGCATAGCCTGCGCGCCGACTGACAGCCATCTCTGCTGCGGCTCGGCCGGGACCTATTCGGTGCTGCAGCCCGAGCTGGCCAAGCAGCTGCGCGACCGCAAGCTGGCAGCGCTGGCGCCCTTGCAGGCCGAGCAGATCGTGTCGGCCAATATCGGCTGCATCCAGCACCTGCAAAGCGGCACGACCCACCCGGTGCKGCACTGGGTGGAGGTGCTGGACGACGCGCTGAGAGGGGTGAGCGGGTAGGTGGTCGAGTGAGCTTGCTGTGGATGCAGCGGGTCAGCCAATGACGGGTGTCGACCCATAGCGGAAGTATTTGTTGGCAAACTGAGCCACCGAAAGCTGACGTTCAACGTCTGAAGTACACGGCCCACTCCGGCAAGCCGCAGATGC
>NZ_JBFUMO010000118.1:0-13287 GCF_054049355.1 Roseateles sp. P5_E11
GGGATTCACTGCGTTCACCCAACCTACCCACTGCGAGGTCAGTCGTGCCATCCAAACTGCAACAGCCAACGACGGCTGCCACTACAGAAGATGAATCCTTGCCAGACTACCGCCCATCCCAACGCGATAGCCTCTCCTCCGACTTCGAACACATCGGCATTACCCACAACGTGGCTCAGATGCTCTAGAAAGCCAATAACGACGTTCCGCTGAACAAGGTCTCCTTGGGTCGACGGCGAATACGCCTGCACGAAGAACCACTGAAAAACGGCCGCTTCGACCGCACCGCGCCAAGGCGCCGCAACCGGCAGCAGTTCGATCTTCTTTGCTAAGTCTGATCGGTCAGAACCAAAGATTTCCCGAGCAATTGCCTCTTTCAGTTCCGCAGATTCCTCAAGGGCAGCGAGCGTGTATTGGCAAGCGTGATCACTGCCCTCGTTGAGGGCTGCGACTACCGCCAAATACCCGTTGCATGTCTCAATAGTCATCGCGCTTTCCTGGAGAAACCGCTGCCTTCAACACCAGTGCTTGTTCGGGGGCGCGGGCCGACAACAGCTGGCAAACGCGGCGCCACTAAGAGTTCAGGCCTCAGCCCCTCACCTCACCCTGCCCCAACACCACCCACTTCATCGACGTCAGCCCCTCCAGCCCCACCGGCCCGCGAGCGTGGAACTTGTCGGTGGAAATGCCGATCTCGGCACCCAGCCCATACTCAAAGCCATCCGCAAAGCGCGTGCTGGCATTGACCATCACGCTGGCCGAATCCACCTCGCGCAGGAATCGCATCGCGTTGGGATGATTCGTCGTCAGGATCGCATCCGTGTGATGCGAGCCATAGCGATTGATGTGGGCAATGGCTTCGTCAAGTGAATCGACCACCTTGATGCTGATGATGGGGGCGAGGTATTCGGTGGACCAGTCTTCCTCCGTCGCCGGCACCGCACCAGGCACCAAAGCCAAAGTCCGCAGGCAGCCGCGCATCTCCACGCCCTTGGCCTTGAAGATGGCCGCGATGCGCGGCAGGAAGGCCGGCGCCTGGGCCGCGTGGACCAGCAGCGACTCGGTCGCGTTGCAGGGGCTGTACTTCTGCGTCTTGGCGTTGTCGACGACCTTGAGGGCCTGCTCCAGGTCCACCTCGGCATCGACATAGCTGTGGCAGTTGCCGTCCAGATGCTTGATGACGGGCACCTTGGCCTCGGCAGAGATTCGCTCGATCAGCCCCTTGCCGCCGCGCGGAATGATGACGTCCACCCATTGCGGCGAGCTGATCAACAGCCCCACGGCGGCGCGGTCGGTCGTGTTGACGAGCTGCACGGCGGCGCGCGGCAGGCCGGCTTCTTCCAGTGATGCGGCCACCAGCTCGGCCAGGGCAAGGTTGGAGTGAATCGCCTCCGACCCGCCGCGCAGAATGCAGGCGTTGCCGCTCTTGATGGCCAGCGAAGCGGCCTCGATGGTCACGTTGGGGCGGCTCTCGTAAATCATGCCGAACACCCCCAGCGGCACGCGCATCTGGCCGACGCTGATGCCGGTGGGGCGGCGCCTCACGCCGGTGATCTCGCCGATGGGGTCGGGCATGGCGGCGATCTGCTCGCAGCCTTCGGCGACCGTCGCCAGGGTCTTGGCGTCGAGCTTCAGGCGGTCGCGCAGCGGGCCGCTCAGCTCGGCGGCACCGGCCAGGTCGCGGGCATTGGCTTCGGCAAGCGCCGGGCCGGCCGCGCGCAGGCGGCGGGCCAGGGCCAGCAGGGCAGCGTTCTTGGCGGCCGTGGGCGCGGCGGCCATTGCGGTGGCGGCGGCGCGGGCGGCGCGGCCGAGGTCGTCCATGTAGGCAGGCAGGCTCATGGCCGCCATTTTCGTCGACGACCCTCGACCTACAGCTTCGTAAGGTCTGGGCCGCCCTCCGCGCCGAACCAAGCCTTGCTCAACGCCTGGCGAGCGCTGTTCTCGGCGGCCGTGTCGCCGCGCTTCCTGTAGACCTCGGCCAGGGCCGCCAGCGCCCAGCCGTTGTTGCGCACGCGGGCGAGCGATTCCCGCAGGGCTTTCTCGGCTTCGTCCAGCCGCCCCTGGCGCAGGCGCACGGCGCCGAGGGACTGGCGCACCGGGTAGTACCAATAGGCCGGCTCGGTGTAGGCCAGGCCCTCCTCGATGGCGACGGCCTGCTCCAGTGCGGCGGCCGCGCCCGCCAGGTCGCCCTGGGCGTCGGCCAGGCGTGCCGTGGCGACGAGGCGGGCCGTCTGCGCGATGGCTTGAGCCGGAATGCCCCAGGCGTCGAAGGGCTTGAAGTCGGCGCCCTTCTCCAGCGCCGTGATCGCCTCGATCTCAAGCCGGGCCGCGGCCGCATCGTGGCGGGCCGCCTGGGCCAGCGCGCGGGCGTAGTGGTACATGACGCGCACCAGCACCAGGTCGTCGGGCGGTGCGGCCAGCTTCAGGATGACATCAGGCGGGCTGAACTGGGCGTGCGTCGTGTAGGGCGCGGCCTTGACGGGCTGCATGATGGGGAAGGCCTTGACGACGTCGACGGGCATGGACGCGTCGAGCTTGGCCGCCGCGTCGATGGCTGTCTTGGCCGCACCACCCATCTGGGCCGACACCATCAGGAAATGGATGTTGTGCGGGTAGTAGGCCGAGCGGTAGAGCGGGTCGGACGGCGAGCTCTTGAAATAGGCCTCGTCGACGGCGATGGCCTGGCGGTTGGCATCCAGTGACTCGCGGTACAGGCCGACGCGGTAGTAGATGTGGGCCGGCATGTGCACGATGTGGCCGGCACCGGGCATCTGCGCGGCCAGGCGGCGTGCGGGTTCCAGCGCGCGCTCGGGCCGCGTCGAGGCCTCGACGGCATGGATGTAGAGGTGGATGGCGGCGGCATGGTTGGGGCGGCGCTTGAGCACGGTCTCCAGCGCGGCCACGATGTCGGCGGTGCGGCCCTTGGGCTTTGCGCCGGCGGCCTCCCAGTAGTCCCAGGGCTGGGTGTCCATGGCCGCCTCGGCGTAGAGCACCTGCATCAGGTCCTCGCCGGGGAACTGGGCGGCGACGCGCTTCATCGCATCGGCATAGGCGGCGTCCAGGGCACTGCGGTCGGCCGGTGGCTCAGCGGCGTAGCGCTGCTGCAGGGCCTCGATGAGGACGCGCTCGCGCGGCGGCAGCTTGTCCTTGAGCGCGACGGCGCGGGCAAGCGCCGTCCAGGCGGGCGCGTTGGCCTCGGCCTGCATGGGCACATTGATGTTGGGGCCCAGCACCAGCGCCTCGCCCCAAAAGCACAGGGCGCAGCCCGGGTCGAGCTTCTGCGCGGCCTGGAAGGCACGCTGGGCCTCGGCATGGTTGAAGGCGAAGGACAGGCGCAGGCCCTGGTCGAAATAGGCCTGCACCTTGGGCGACGCATGCTCAAGCTTGAAGCTCATGCGGCCCAAGTCCTTGTAGAGCGGCACGTCGCCCGGCGCGGCCTTCATGGGCGCGGGCTGGAAGGGCGCGGTCTCCGTCCTGGGCGCGGAGGCGGCCGAGGCCAGCAGGGCCTGCAGCAGCACGGGCCGACCGGCCACTGACGGGGCGCAGACGCCGCCGGGGCTGCTCAGCAGCGGGTCAAAGGCAGCGGCCGTATCGGCACTGCCGGCCAGGGCGACGAGGCCCAGCGCGGCGAGGGCCTGCAGCAGGCGGGTGGCGGGGTGATGGCGTGATGGCATGCGACCTCCAGGCCCGGCAGGGGCCAGGAGGGGCATGCTCGCACCAGCGCCGCGCGGCCGCAATCAGGGCCGGGTCAGGGCAGTGGTTTGCCCTCGGCGTCGCGAACCTCGGGCTTGCGGCCAATCGCTTCCAGCTGCGGCACGATCTTGGCCTTGTCGCCCACCGCCACGACGATGAGCTGGGCCGGGTCGAGATGCTGCTGGGCGGCCTTCAGCGCGGTGGCAGCGGTGACGGCACCGACCTTCTTCGGCAGCTCGGTGATCGCGTCCAGCGGCCGGCCCGCGGACCAATTGCCCGAGTAGCCGGCCACGACCGCGAGGTTGGTGTCGAACAGGCCGGGCAGGGACAGCAGCTGGGCGTTGCGCACGCGGCCCAGCTCGGCCGCGCCCATGGGCTTGGCGCGCATGCCCTCGATCTCCTTCCACATGTCGACCAGGGCCGGGCCGGTCACGTCGGTGCGCACGCTGCCGCGGATGCCGAACTGGCCGCGCTCGCGGCCCATGGTGTAGCCGGAATGGATGCCATAGGTGTAGCCCTTGACCTCGCGCAGCTGGTTGTTGATGCGCGACGTGAAGAGGCCGCCCAGGGCCGCATTCATGACATTGATGGCGGCTGCATCGGGCGCGGCGGCGAAGGGGCCGGGCGAGACGACGGCCAGTGCGGTCTGCGGCGCGCCGGGCTTGTCGACGACGACGGTGCGCGCTGCGATGGGCCTGGACGCGGGCAGCGGCGCGGCGGCTGCAGCGGCGCCCTCGCCCTTCCAGGCGCCGAACAGCGGTTCGATCAGTGCCCGCAGCTCGGCCTCGGTCAGGTCACCGGCAACCACCAGGGCCGCGCGCTCGGGGCGGTAATGGGCCTGCCAGAAGGCGCGCAGCGCAGCGCCATCCACGGCCTTGATGCTGGCCTCGGTGCCCAGCGCATTGGCGCTGAGCGGGTGGCCCTCGCCATAGGTCACGCGGTTGCCGACGGCATTGGCCAGCAGCGGTGCCTGCTCGCGCATCTGGGCCAGGGCGGCCAGGCGCTGAGCCTTCAGGCGCTCGATCTCGGGCGCCGCAAAGGCGGGGTTCAAGGCCAGGTCGGCCAGCAGCCCCAGGCCTTCCTTGGCACTGGCCTTGAGGCCGGAGAAGTCGATGCGCGCCTCCTCGCTGCCGGCCTGGGCGTTGAGCGTGGCGCCCAGGGCCGCGGCAGCTTCGGCAATCTGCTGGGCGCTGTGCGTCTTGGTGCCCTCGGGCAGCATGGCGGCGGTGAAGCCGGCCAAGCCGGGCTTGTCCGCCGGGTTGGCGCCCTGGCCGGCACGCAGCACCAGGGCGGCACTCACCAGCGGCAGGCCGGGCTTGGGCGAGTAGATGACGGTCAGGCCGTTGGCCAGCGTGAAGCTCTGCGCGGCCGGCAGCGTCAGCGCCTTGGCCTTGGCGGCACCGGGCGGCTTGGCGCGCCAGGCCTCTGCCGCGTTCAGCGACTCGCGCTCACCCTTGGCGGCCTTGGTGGGCGCCGGCGGCGTGGCCACCTCGGGCGGCAGCACCTGCTCGCCAGGCTTCGCTTGCACGACGACGCGGCGGTCCTTCTTGAGCCATTGCGTGACGGTGGCACTGACGTTGGCCGGGCCTAGCTGCCCATAACGCGCCAGGTCCTTGCCGACAAAGCCGGGGTCGCCGGCCATCTGGTTGTAGTGGTTGATGAGGTCGGCCAGCGACGTCACCTTCTCCATGCGCTGCAGCAGCTGGGTCTGGATGGTGGCGCGGGCCTGGCCCAGCTCGGCCTCCGTGGGCGGCGTGGTGGCAAGCCGGGCGATCTCGGCGTCGACCAGCTTCTCGATCTCGTCCAGCGACGCGCCAGGGCGGGCGACGATCTCGATGTTGAAGATCGAGCTCAGCGACTGCGAGTCCTGCCCCACCTGGACGCTCTGGGCGAGCTGCTTGTCGCGCACCAGCAGGCCGTACAGGCGGCTGGCCTTGCCGCCGCCCAGCACGTGGGCGGCGACGTCGAGCTCGGCGTCACCTGCCGCGAACATGGGCGGCGTGTGCCAGGCGAGGTTCAGGCGCGACAGCTCGATGCGGTCGGTGACGACGAGGCGGCGCTCCTTCGTGATCTCAGGCATGGCGACCTTGACCTCGGGCACCTTGGCGCCGGCCTTCAGCGAGCCGAAATACTTCTGCACCAGGGCCTTGGCCTGCTTGGGGTCGAAGTCGCCGGCCAGCACCAGGGTGGCGTTGTTGGGCCGGTAGTAGGTGCGGGCAAAGTCCTTCACGTCCTTGAGCTGGATGCCCTGGATGTCGGCATGCGAGCCGATGACGGCGGCGCGGTAGGGGTGGCCTTCGGGGTAGAGGGCCTGGTACATCGCCTCCTCGACGATGCCGTAGGGCCGGTTCTCGAAGCTCTGGCGGCGCTCGTTGCGCACCACGTCCTGCTGGTTGGCCAGGGACACCGAATCGACCTCGTCGATCATGTAGCCCAGCATGTCGGCCTTCAGCCACAGGCCGAGTTCGAGCTGGTTGGACGGCAGCGTGAAGAAGTAGTTGGTGCGGTCGAAGTTGGTCGAGCCATTGCTGTCGGTGCCGCCGGCGGCGTCGACGAATTTGTCGAATTCGCCGCGCGGGATGTGCTTGCTGCCGGCGAACATCAGGTGCTCGAACAGGTGGGCAAAGCCGGTCTGGCCCTTGGCCTCGTTGCGCGGGCCGGCATGCACCCACAGGTTGAAGGCCACCAGCGGCAGGCGGTGGTCCTCGACGAGGATGACCTCGAAGCCATTGGCCAGCGTGAGCTTCTCCTGGCGCACGGCGAGCTGGCCGGCCTCGGTGTTGACCGCACCCTTCATCGCGGATTCAGGGGCGGCGCCCGCGGGCAGGGCGGCCGAGAGGGCGCCGGCCAGGGCCAGCAGCGCGACGAGACGGCGGGGGGCGGGAGCTTTCATTCGTATCGGTCCTCGAAGGGCAATGCGGGATTGGGCGACGTGTTCAACACGGTGCGGAAGTGCCGGGAGTCACCATGAGCCTACCAAGGCGACAGCCAGGCGAGCAGTGCCAGCCAAAGTGGCGCCGTGGCGACGTAAAGGATGGTGGAGACGACGGTGGCGGCCGTGACCTCGGCCTCCAGCGCCCGGTAGCGCTGGGCAAAGATCAGCGCGTTGGAGCCGGTCGGCAGCGCCGCAATCATGACGATGACGGCCAGCGGCATGCCATTCAGCCCCAGGCCCCAATGCGCGACGCCCAGCACGACGGCCGGCATCAGCAGCAGCTTGGCCAGCACCAGCCCGGCCAGGCCGCGCCATGTGCGTGGCCAGCCGTAATAGGCCAGGGACATGCCGATCAGCGTCAGGCACAGCGGCACGACGGCCGTGCCCAGGCTTTGCAGCGCCTCATCGGCCACGGCGGGCAGGGTGAGGCCGGTCGCGTTCCAGGCCAGGCCGGCCAGCACCGGTAGCACGACGGGATGGATGACGGTGTTGCGCACCGTCTGCAGCAGCGTGCCGGCCAGGTTCCCGCTGCTGCGCTCGCGCGCCAGGTCGAGCTCGACGATGGCGGTCAGCAGCGTGAGTATCGACAGCGCATGCAGGCTCACCACGGCGATGTGGATGGCCAGGCCTTTCTCGCCGAACACGCCGGCCGCAACCGGCAGGCCCACCTGCAGCGTGTTGCCAAAGCCTGCCGTGATGGCCCTGACGCTGGGCGCGACGACGTTCTCACCCGGCTTGCGCAGCCCGCGGTACAGCACGTAGAGCAGCGCGATCAGCACCAGCACCGGCACGAAGAAGGCGAACAGGAAGGCCCATGGCAGCGTCGCCGTATCCAGCCGCGCCGTGGTGCGGAACAGCAGGGCCGGCACGAAGATGTAGAAGGCCGCGTTGGCCAGCACGCGGGCCGGATCGCTGTCACTGCCCGCCTCGCCGCCGCCCAGCCAGCGCATGCGGCCGACCGCCCAGCCGATGGCCACCGCAACCAAAATCGCCAACAGCTTCGCCGCAATTGCCCAGGTCATTCAGGCCCCTCGCCTGGTCTCGCCGCGCTGAACGCCGGCGCGCCCAATCGGTCCCCCGAGGGGACGGCGATGCTTGCCGGATCGACCGGCAAGCACATCGCCAAGGCGGGCCGGCTCGGGAGCGGCCCAGCGCTCGGCCCGAAATGCGTCAAAGAAGCTCACGCCAGAGGAAGACGAAGTTCGAACACAAAGCTGCTGCCCTGCCCCGCCGTGCTCTGCACCAGGATCTGGCTGCCCATCAGCCGCACGAGCTGCTGGCTGATGGACAGCCCGAGGCCCGTGCCGCCGAGGTGGCGCGAGGCATCGGACACCTGCTCGAAGGCCTGGAAGAGCCGCGCCTGCTGGGCCGGTGTCATGCCGATGCCGGTGTCGCTGACCTCGAAGCGCAGCCGCGTGTGCCTGGCATCGAGCTCGACGACGCGCGCGTCGAGCTGCACGCTGCCGCTGTCGGTGAACTTGACGGCGTTGGACAGCAGGTTGAGCAGCACCTGGCGCAGGCGCTGGCCGTCGGCGATGACCTGGGTCGGCAGGCGGGCGTCGATGTCCAGCCAGAAGGCCAGGCCCTTCTGCTCGGCGCGCAGGCGCACGCTGTCGCAGGCCATGTCGATGAGGGCGCGCAGGTCCACGGACCCGGCTTTCAGCGAGACCTTGCCGGCCTCGATGCTGGCCATGTCCAGCACGTCGTTGATGAGCTCCAGCAGATGCAGGCCGGAGTCACGCATCAACTGCAGCTTGGCCTGCTGGCCGGCGRGAATGGCGGCATCCATCTGCATCAGCTGCGTGAAGCCCAGGATGGCATTCAGCGGCGTGCGGAACTCGTGGCTCATGGTCGCCAGGAAACGGCCCTTGGCCTGGTTGGCGCTTTCGGCGCGCAGCTTGGCCTCGCTGAGTTCGGCGGTGCGCTCGTTGACGAGTTCTTCGAGGTGGTCGCGGTGGCGGGTCAACTCGGCCTCGGCCTGGCGGCGCAGCGAGATGTCGCTGACCATGCCCTCGATGCGACGCTGGCCGCTCTCGCCCTCAACCCAGTGCGCGTTCAGCTCGACCCACAACGGCCGGCCACCCGCGCCGCGGAGCTGCAGTTGGCATTGCTGGATCTTGCCCTGCTCGTTCATGACGGCGGCGACGCGCTGCATCTCATGCCGGTCAATGCCGGACAGCTCGCGCAGCCGCCGCCCCACGGGGCTTTGCGAACCCAGGCCCAGCATCTGCGTGAAGGCGCGGTTCATGCTGAGCACGCGGCCATCGGCGTCGGCCTGGAAGACGCCCTCGGTCGCGTTCTCGAACAGGCTGCGGTAGCGCGCCTCGCTGGCGCGCAGGCCTTCGGAGCTGAGCTGCACCTGGTCAGCCGCGCTGCGCAGCTTCAGGCTCATGGCGTTGAAGCGCATCGTCAGCTCGCCGATCTCGTCGCCGCGCTCCACGGTCTCCTGCGCACCGAGGTCGCCCTTGGCAACGCGCTGGGCCAGGGCGCCCAGCTTCAGCACCGGCCGGCGCACCAGCCATTGCACGAGCAGGGAGCTGGCGATGACGATGCCGATGACGACGACGGCCAGCAGCTCGACGACGAAGAGGCGGGTGCGGCTGATCTGCTCGTCGATGAGATCACGCGTAACGGTGAGAACGGCCGAGGCGACCTGGGYGCCGGCCGTGTCAGCCGCGGGCTGGTAGGTGATGGCGAACTCGCGTCGCAGCGGCCCCACGGCCGGGGTGTCGCGGCCGCGCCGCGCCTGGCCGCCGCGCAGGCCCAGGCCCTTGAGCTCGATGGCATGCACCTCGGGGTCGGCCATGACGGCGTCGAGCAGGTTCTCGATGGCGACATGGTCTAGGTTCCAGATCGGGCCCGCGAAACCGCGCTCGATGAGGCCAGCCATGCGCGCCTCGCGCTGGCGCAGGCCGGCCATCAGCTCGGCCTCTTCGTGTGTCGTCCAGTACCAGCCCACCGCCAGCACCAGCAGGCTCGCAACCAGCGCAATGCCGGCCGTCAGGCGCGTCTGTATGCCGATGCTGATCGGTGCCAACGCCATCCCCTCTCCCCCGGTGCAGCCTTGTCAGGCCATGCGGCGAGCATAAATGCTGTGGCGCCGCGAATTTCCTGCCCGCTCAGCTCTTGGCCGCCGTCTTCTTGGCCGCCACCTTCTTGGCAGCCGGCGCCTTGGCCGCACGCGGCTCGAACTCGAAGATGACCTTGCCTTCCTTCTTGTCATAGGCCAGGAAGGCCTTGAACTTGCGGCGCGTCTTGTTGGAGACGAAGTTTTCCAGCAGGTCGGTCTTGCCGTTGGCCAGCAGCTTGTGCACCTGGGCCGGCTCGATGGGCTGGGTCAGGATGACCTTGCCGGTCTTGAAGTCGCAGGTGACGGTGGCACCGACCGAATGCTCACAGACGTAGTTGGCGCCGTGCTCGTAGACGTGGCCCTTGCACTTGGGGCAGGCCCCGAGCGAGTTCTGGCCGGAAAAGTCCACCGGTTCGCCATCGCCCTCGGCCTTCTTGGCGTCCTCGCCGAAGTCGAATTCCAGCTTCCAGTTGGCGATCTCCTCGTCATAGACCAGCGCCAACTCGGCCGTGAAGGGCCAGCCCGCCTTGGAGCGGAAGCCTTCCAGCGGGCCGATCTTCTTGTTCGCCAGGAAGGTCTCGACCTCGTTCAGCTCAAAGCTGCGGCCGCCCGGGATCTTGCCGATGGAGAAGCCGCAGGCGTCCTCACCCGTGCCGCTCTTGCCGGTGCAGGTGAAGCGCCGATAGTTCTCTTTCACGATGCCGCCGCACTTGGGGCAGGGCGTCTTCAGCGTCGCATAGTCGCCGGGGATGGTGTCGCGGTCATAGCCCTTGGCCTTGGCGACCATCTTCTCGGTCATGGCCGCGATCTCGGCCATGAAGACCTCGCGCTTCAGGCGCCCCTTCTCCATCTCGGCCAGCTTGTATTCCCAGTCGCCGGTCAGTTCGGGCTTGGTCAGGTCCTCCACGTCCAGGCCGCGCAGCAGCGTCATCAGCTGGAAGGCCTTGGCGGTCGGGATCAGCTCGCGGCCCTCGCGCAGCATGTACTTCTCGCTGATCAGGCCTTCGATGGTGGCCGCGCGCGTGGCTGGCGTGCCCAGGCCCTTCTCGGCCATGGCCTCGCGCAGCTCGTCGTCGTCGATGAGCTTGCCGGCGCCTTCCATGGCGGACAGCAGCGTCGCTTCGGTGTAGCGCGCCGGCGGCTTGGTCTGCAGCGCCTTCACGTCCACGCTCTCGGTGCGCACGACTTCGTTGGCCTGCACCGGCACGAGGTTAGCGTCCTCGTCGTCCACGTCCTTGCCGTAGACGGCCAGCCAGCCCGGCTTGACCAGCACCTTGCCGTTGGTCTGGAAATGGTGCTTGTTGTCGATTTTCGAGATACGCGTCGTGACCAGGAACTCGGCCGGCGGGAAGAACACCGCCAGGAAGCGCTTGACGACCATGTCGTAGAGCTTGGCCTCGATCTCGGTCAGGGCCTTGGGCGCCTGCAGCGTCGGGATGATGGCGAAGTGATCCGACACCTTGGCGTTGTCGAAGACCTTCTTGGTGGGCTTGATATAGCCCTCCTTCAGCGACGTGGCGGCATGCTGGGACAGCGCGGCCAGCGGGCCGGGCAGGTCCTCGGTCGCCAGCATCTTGGCCGTGTCCTTGGCCACGGCCACGTAGTCCTCGGGCAGGAAGCGCGAGTCCGTCCGCGGGTAGGTCAGCACCTTGTGCTTCTCGTACAGCGCCTGGGCGATGGACAGCGTCGTCTTGGCCGAGAAGCCGAAGCGCGAATTGGCCTCGCGCTGCAGCGTCGTCAGGTCGTAGAGGCCGCCGCAGCTCGTGGTGCTGGGCTTGCTTTCCTCGGTGACGACGGCGGGCTTGCCGAGCACCGCCTTGRCGATCTCGTCGGCCTCTCCTTGAGTCCAGAGCCGGTCGGCCCGGCGCTCCAGGTCGTCGTTCTTCTTCCACGCGGGGTCGAACCACTTGCCTTCGTACTGGCCGGCCTGGGCGTCGAAGTTGGCGCGCAGCTCCCAGTAGTCGCGGGCGACGTGCTTGCGGATCTTTTCCTCGCGCTCGACAACGACCGACAGCGTCGGCGTCTGCACGCGGCCCACCGTGGTCAGGAAGAAGCCGCCGTCGCGCGAGTTGAAGGCCGTCATGGCCCGCGTGCCGTTGATGCCCACCAGCCAGTCGGCCTCGGAGCGGCAGCGCGCGGCGTCGGCCAGCGGCAGCATCTGCGCGTCGCTGCGCAGCTTCTCGAAGCCCTCGCGGATGGCGGCGGGCGTCATGGACTGCAGCCACAGCCGCTCGATGGGCTTGTTGAGCTTGCCCTTGGCCGGCTGGGCGTACTGCTCGATGAGGCGGAAGATCAGCTCACCCTCGCGGCCCGCGTCGCAGGCGTTGATCAGCGCCGTCACGTCCTTGCGGCGGATCAGCTTGGCCAGCGCGTTGAGCCGGCCCTTGTTCTTGTCGATCGGGTTGAGGTCGAAATGCGGCGGGATGACGGGGAGGTTGTTGAAGCTCCACTTGCCGCGCTTGACGTCGAACTCCTCGGGCGCCGCGATCTCCACCAGGTGGCCGACGGCCGAGCTGACGACGTACTGCTCGTTCTCGAAGTGGTCGTCGTGCTTGTCGAACTTGCCCGCCACGGGTGTCAGCGCGCGGACGATGTCCTGCGCGACGGAGGGCTTCTCGGCAATGATCAGAGTCTTGCTCATCGGTCTTTCAATCGGTTGTCTGTTCGTTCATTCGGGCCGAGCGCCGGGCCGCCCCAAGCCGGCCCGCCAGGCGATGTGCACGCGGCTCGAAGCCGCGTGTATCGCCGTCCCCTCGGGGGACCGGCCAAGGTAGTCCTTGGACGAGGGGTCTCATTCTTGCTGCCTACAATCCGGGCCTCGCGCGCACGCCTACGCACACGCGCACCCATGAAATCACCGTACCACAGCGCCGATGACCGCCAAATCCCCGCGTCCTGCCCCGCGCCGCAAGATCGAAGTCCGTGATTCCGGCGTGCATGGCCGGGGGGTTTATGCAGCAGCTCCCATCGCCGCCGGTGCTCGCATCATCGAGTACACCGGCGAGCGCATCACCTGGGAGCAGGCGGTTGACCGCCATCCGCACGACCCGGCCCAGCCCAACCACACCTTCTACTTCCACCTCGACGGCGGCCTCGTCATCGATGCGCTGTATGGCGGCAATGACGCGCGCTGGATCAACCACGCCTGCGAGCCCAACTGCGAAGCCGACGAGGTCGATGGCCGCGTCTTCATCCAGGCGCTGCGCGATCTGGAGCCCGGCGAGGAGCTGTTCTATGACTACGGCCTGGTGCTGGACGACCGCCACACGGCCAAGGTCAAGAAACAGTTCGCCTGCTGGTGCGGCGCGCTGACCTGCCGCGGCACCATGCTCGCCCCCAAAACCCGCAAGTCGGGGCGCTGACCTGATGGAACGGCGCCACCTCGCCGAATGCGGCTCGACCAACACCGAGGCGCTGGCGCATCTGCGTGAGGGCGGCGGGGCGCTGCTGGTTTCGGCCTCGCGCCAGACCGCGGGTCGTGGGCGCCTGGGCCGGGCTTGGCTGACTGAACAGGGGGGGGATGACGCCGCGCTGACTTTCTCCATCGCCTTGCCACTGCCGGCCGCGCTTGACCTGAGCGGCCTGTCCC
>NZ_JBFUMO010000119.1:0-13153 GCF_054049355.1 Roseateles sp. P5_E11
ACCGACGAGTCCAACTCGGCGGCCGGGTCGACGATGGCGGTCGGGTGGATGCTCATCAGTCTTGGATACGACGCATCGTGCACATCAGCTCGGCCTCGGCGGCCAGCTGCTCGCCCACCAGTGCACGGGCATTGAACTTGTAGATGCCGGCCTTGGCGCGGCCCAGCGTCACTTCCAGCACCAGTTGGTCGCCTGGCTCCACCGGGCGCTTGAAGCGGGCGCCGTCGATACCGGCGAAGTAGACGACCGACTTCTCGTCCAGCACGATGCCCACGGTCTCGATGGCCAGCAGCGTCGCGGCCTGGGCCAGCGCTTCCAGCACCAACACGCCCGGCATGACCGGGCGGTGCGGGAAGTGCCCGAGGAAGAAGGGCTCGTTGATCGAGACGTTCTTGATGGCGCGGATGCGCTCGCCCTTGATCAGCTCGACGACGCGGTCCACCAGCAGGATGGGGTAGCGGTGCGGTAGGCGCTTGAGGATTTCGTGGATGTCCATCGTCGTCGGGACGATGGCCTGAGTCTGGGTCGAGGTCTGGGTCGGTTCGTTCATTTATTTCTTCTCCAGCGCACGCACGCGCTCGCGCAGGGTGCTGAGCTGTCGCAAGGTGGCCGCGTTCTTCTGCCAGCTCGAATTCTCTTCGAAGGGATAGGGGCCGCTGTAGACGCCCGGCTCGGTGATGCTGCGGGTGACGGTGGTGGCGGCGGAGATGTGCACGCCGTCGACGATGGTCAGGTGGCCGATGATGTTGGCCGCACCGCCGATGGTGCAGTTGGCACCGATCTTTGTCGAGCCGGCAACGGCCGAACAGCCGGCCATGGCCGTGTTGCGACCGATGTGCACGTTGTGGGCGATCTGGATCAGGTTGTCGAGCTTGACGCCGTCTTCGATGACGGTGTCGGCCAGCGCGCCGCGGTCGATGCAGGTGTTGGCGCCGATCTCGACGTCATCGCCGATGGCGACATTGCCGAGCTGCTCGATCTTCACGTAGCCGCTCTTGCTGGGCGCGAAGCCGAAACCGTCGGCGCCGATGACCACGCCGCTGTGCACCAAGCCACGCACGCCGATCCGGCAGCCGTAGCCCAGCACGACGCGCGGCGCCAGCCGTGTGTGCGCGCCCACGACCGCCTCGCGCTCGACGACGCAGTGAGCGCCGATGCGGGCGTGGTCGCCGATGACGGCACCAGCCTCGATGACGGCCAGCGGACCGATCTCGACGCCCTGCCCCAGCTTTGCATCGGGTGACACCACGGCGCTGGCGTGCACGCCGGCCTTCGGGGCCGGGCGCGTGCGCGCTGCCCACCACTGCGTCAGCCGCGCAAAGTACTGATAGGGATCGGGCGTAACGATGGCCGCGCCACGCGCTGACGCCACCTCGGCAAAAGCCGGCGCAACGATGACGCAGGCGGCCGCCGTGGTGGCCAGCTGGGCCTGGTAACGCGGGTTGGCGAGGAAGCTGATGCTCGTGTCGTCAGCCTCGTCAAGCGGCGCGATACGCGTGATGCGCATGTCGGGCCCACCAAGCAAATCGCCGCCCAAGGCGGCGATCAACTCGGAGAGCGCGACGGTCGTCGAGCTCATGGAACTGGCGACTTACTTCTGCGCGTTCAGCGCGTCGATCACCTTCTTGGTGATGTCGACACGCGCGCTGAAGTGGATCGCGTCCTGCAGGATGAGGTCGTACTTCTCGGCATCGAAGATCTGCTTGATGACCTTGTTGGCGCGTTCGACCACGGCCGACAGCTCCTCGTTCTTGCGTTGGGTCAGGTCTTCCTGCCACTCGCGGCGCTTGCGCTGCAAGTCACGCTCCTGCTCGACGATGTCGCGCTGGCGGCGGTTGCGCTCAGCTTCGGACAGCGTGGGCGCGTCCTTTTCCAGCTTCTCGGCAGCGCCGCGCAGCTTGGTCTCCAGATCGCGCAGGTCTTTCTCGCGCTTGCCAAACTCAGTCTCCAGCTTGACCTGGGCTGCCTTGGCCAAGTTGGCCTCGCGCAGCACGCGCTCGCTGTTGACGTAGCCGATCTTCAGTTCCTGGGCTTGCACCACCGTGGTGGCCACCATCATCGATGCGGCCAGGGCCATCGATTGCAAGAGCTTGCTCATCATCAGAATGCAGTCCCGATCTGGAATTGGAATTTTTCGATTCTATCCGTCCGCGCCTTGCGAACGGGCTTGCCGTAACTCAGCCGCAGCGGGCCCATCGGCGAAATCCAGGACAGGCCGATACCGGCGGACATGCGCAGCATGTCGCGGCCCTCATTGTCCTTGCCGTTGGTCAGCGTGTTCCAGTTGAGCTTGGCGTCCGGCCCCCAGACACCACCGAGGTCGGCGAAGCCGAAGATGCGGAAGCTCTTGTCGTTGCCGCTGCCGGGCACCGGCAGGTAGAGCTCGGCATTGGTGTTGAAGCGCCGGTTGCCGCCGATGTAGGAGCCGGTCGGGTCCACAGGGCCCAGCGAGCCGGCCTCGAAGACGCGCACGGAGCCCAGGCCACCGCCGTAGAAGTTCTTGAAGATGGGATAGGGCTTGCCGCCCAGGCCCACGCCCCAACCCAGTTCGCTGTTGATGCCCAGCGTGATCTTGTTCGTGACCTCGAAATACTGCTGGTACTGCAGGTTGATACGCGCGAACCGGGCGTCGCCGATGGCGCTGGTCTCGACGTTGACGCGCTGGTACTTGCCCTTGAGCGGAGAGATGACGCTGTCGCGGCTGTCACGCTGCCAGCCGATGGTGAATGGGATGGAATTGCTGCGCTGGCCGAACTGGTTGACGAACAGCAGATAGCTGTTGGGCAGACCCTTGGACGTCGTGATGTCGGTCTGCTCGTAGCCAAGGCCAAAGAAGACGGTGTCGATTTCCGAGAAGGGCACGCCAAAGCGGATGGCACCGCCCTTGGTGACGTACTGGTATTCCTCGCCCAGCGTGTTGATCGGGCGCGTGGTCCTATAGAACACATCGAGCGAGCGCGACACACCGTCGACCGTGAAGTAGGGGTCGACCGTGCTGACCTGCACCTGGCGGCCCGTGCGGGCGGTGGCCAAGTCGATGCCGAGGTAGTTGCCCGAGCCGAACACGTTGTCCTGGCGGATGGAGCCGGTGAAGGACAGCTTGGTCTGGCTGGAGTAGCCCGCACCGACCGTGATGGCGCCGGTGGGGCGCTCGACGACGGTCAGGATGACGTCGACCTGATCCTGGGCGCCCGGCACCTCCTGGGTGTCGATGCTGACTTCCTTGTCCTTGAAGTAACCCAGGCGCTCGACGCGATCACGCGAGGACTTGATCTTCTGGCCGTCGTACCAGGCCGCCTCGAACTGGCGGAATTCGCGGCGGATGACTTCGTCACGGGTGCGCGAGTTGCCGGAGATGATGACCTTGCGCACGTAGACGCGGCGCTGCGGCTCGGCGACGAAGGTGACGACGACCTGGCCGGTCTCGCGGTTGATGTCGGGGCGGCTGTCGACGCGGGCGAAGGCATAGCCATAGGTGCCGAACAGGTCGCTGAAGGCGCGCGTGGTGTTGGCCACCGCTTCGCCCTGGTAGGCCTGGCCGGGCTTGAGGAAGACGAGGTGCTTGAAGTCCTCCTCGCGGCCCAGGTAATCACCCTCGAGCTTGACGCCCGTGACGGTGTAGGGCTGGCCTTCGCTGACCGTGATGGCGATGCTGATGCTCTGCTTGTCCGGCGAGATCGTCACCTGCGTGGAGGTGACGGCGAACTCCAGGTAGCCGCGGTTCAGGTAATAGCTGCGGATGGTTTCCAGGTCCGCGTTCAGCTTGGCCCGCGAATAGCGGTCGGTCTTGGTGTACCAGGTCAGCCAGCCGGTAGTGGTCTGCTCGAGCAGGCCCATCAACGTGCTTTCGGAGAACACCTTGGAGCCCAGAATCCGGATCTCGGCGATCTTGGCCGGCTCGCCCTCCGTCACATTGAAGCTGACGTTGACGCGGTTGCGCTCGATGGGCGTGATCGTCGTCGTGACCTCGGCACCGTAGAGGCTGCGCGTGAGGTACTGGCGCTTGAGTTCCTGCTCGGCACGGTCGGCCAAGGCCTTGTCGAAGGGCTTGCCTTCGCCGATGCCGACGTCCTTCAGCGACTTGGTCAGCGCCTCGGTGTCGAACTCCTTCAGGCCGACGAAGTTGAYGTTGGCGATGATGGGCCGCTCGTCGATGATGACGACGACGGCATTGCCGTCGATGCTGATGCGCACGTCCTTGAACAGGCCCGTGGCGAACAAGGCTCGCAGCGCGGCAGCGCCTTTTTCATCGTTGTAGGTGTCGCCGATGCGAAAGGGCAGCGACGCGAACACGGTGCCCGGGTCGGTCCGTTGCAGGCCTTCGACGCGGATGTCCTTCAGCACGAAGGGATCTGCCGCCCAGGCTAGCCCCGACTGGAACATCCCCGTGACAGCCAAAGCCAGCAAGCCGAGGCGGAAGGGGCGACGCTTCGCTCCCGAACTGAAAGGAAAGGACATGGGAACCGGGGAGTGTCAGTGCCAGCCCGCGAGGCGGGCGACGTCGTTGGAAAGGGCCAAGGCCATCATCAGCATCAGGATCAGCGCGCCAGCGCGCTGCAGTTGCCGTTGCCACCATTCGGAGACGGGGCGGCCACTCAAACCCTCGAAAAGATGATACATGAGGTGCCCGCCGTCGAGCATCGGCAGCGGCAGCAGGTTCAATATCGCCAGGCCGAGCGAGATCTGCGCAAGCCGCTCCAGGTAGTAGCTGGGCCCGGCCTTGGCGGCATCGCCGATCGCCTCGGCCATGGTGAGCGGCCCGCTGAGCAGCTTCAACGAGGCCTGGCCGGTCAGCATGCGGCCCAGCATCCGGACGGTGGTGACCGCCATGTCCCAGCTCTGCGTCACGCCCTGCCACAGGCCGTCGACCAACCCGTAGCTGATGCTCACGCGCTCCAGCGACGACCCCACGCCAATGCCCAGCCGCGCCACGCGCTGGCCCGCCTCCTGCACCAGGCGCGGCGTCGTTGCCAATTCCAGCACCTGGCCGGCTCGCTCGATCCGCCATTGCATGGTGCGCGGCGTGTCGCCATCGCGCGCCAGGCGGATGGCATCGCGCAGGAAGGCAGCGTCGGGCACGGCACGGCCATCGATGGTCAGCACACGATCGCCTGCCATCAGGCCGTCCGCGGCTCCCGCGCCGCCGTCAGCCACGCGGCTGATCACCGGCTGCGAAAACGGCGTCAGGCCGATGTCCGCAATCAGCTGCGCATCCGGCGCGCGGCCCACCAGGCGCTCGGTCTCGAGGCGCACGCTGCGCGGCGAACGGCCATGGGCGTCACTGACCGACAGGTGCAGGCTTTCGCCCAGCACCTGGGCGCGCAGCATCGCCGCCTGCAGGTCGGGCAGTGACCGGACGGGCTGCCACTCTCCTTCCGTGTCGGAGGCAGCCAGCACGGTGTCACCCGCACGCAGACCAGCTCGCTCCGCCAAGGAGCCGCTGGTCGGGGTACCGAGCAAGGCCTTGGGCTGGTCGATGCCCATCCAGGCCACCACGGCGAACAGCACGATCGCCAGCAGCCAGTTGGTCAACGGCCCGGCCGCAATGATGGCGGCGCGCTGGCGCAGCGGGCGCTGATTGAAGGCCTGCTCGCGCTCGTGCGGCGCTACGGGCGCGTTGCGCTCGTCCAGCATCAGCACATACCCGCCCAGCGGGATGGCGCTGAGCGCGAACTCGGTGCCGCCGCGGCCGATACGACGCCAAAGCACCGGGCCGAAACCGATCGAGAAACGCAGCACCTTGACCCCACACGCCCGGGCCACGCGGTAGTGGCCCCATTCATGGATGGGGATCAGCACCGCCAGCGCCAGCAGGATGCCCAACGTCATCGTCACAGCAGGCTCCTGGCATGCTCTCGGGTGCGGGCGTCCAGCGCCAGCAGCGCTTCGATGCTGGCGCAATCGCCCGGCTGGATGTCGGCCAGACACTGCGAGTTGATCGCGTGGATCCGGTCAAAGCGCAGAAGGCCGTTCAGGAAGGCATCCACCGCCACTTCATTGGCCGCATTCAGCACCGTGGTGCTGCCTTCCGGCGCGCGCAGGGCCTGCCAGGACAGGTGCAAGCCGGGGAAGCGCACGGCGTCGGCCTCCTCGAAGGTGAGGTTGGGCGTCGTCAGCAAGTCCAGGCGGCTGGCACCAGACGTGATGCGCTCGGGGAAGGACAGGCCGTAGGCGATGGGCACGCGCATGTCGGGCGTGCCGAGCTGGGCCAGCACCGACTGGTCACGGCAGACCACCATCGAATGGATGATGCTCTGCGGGTGAATCAGCACTTTGATCTGTTCGGGCGTGAGGTTGAACAGCCAGCGCGCCTCGATGACCTCCAGCGCCTTGTTCATCATCGTCGCCGAGTCGACCGAGATCTTGCGGCCCATGACCCAGTTGGGATGGGCGCAGGCCTGAGCCGGCGTCACATCGGCCAACGTCTTCGGGTCGCGGCTGCGGAAGGGGCCACCGGAGGCTGTCAGCACGATGTGGTCGACGCGTTCGTGCCAGGCCGCGCGGCCCTCAGGCAGGCACTGGAAGATGGCCGAGTGCTCGCTGTCGATGGGCAGCAGCGTGGCTCCGCCCTCTTCCACCGCCTGCATGAAGAGGGCCCCGCCGACGACGATGGCCTCCTTGTTGGCCAGCAGCAGGCGCTTGCCGGCGCGCGCCGCGGCGATGGCCGGTGCCAGGCCGGCGGCGCCGACGATGGCAGCCATGACGGTATCAACTTCGGGATGGGCGGCAATGTCGGCCAGCGCCTGAGCGCCGTCCAGCACCTCGGTACGGCTGCCGGCTTCACGCAGCCGCTCGCGCAGGCGGCCAGCAGCGTCCCGCTCGGGCATGACGGCGAAACGCGGCTTCCACACCAGGCATTGGGCGAGCAACTCGTCAACTCGGCTCATCGCGCTCAACGCAACGACTTCATAGCGCTCTGGGTGGCGTGAGAGGACATCCAGCGTGTTGACGCCGATGGAGCCGGTCGAGCCGAGGACGCAGACGCGTTGGCGACGGTTCATAAGCTGATCAAGGCAAGCGCCAAGGGAAACACGGGCAGCAGCGCGTCGATGCGATCCAGCACGCCGCCGTGACCGGGCAGCAGGTTGCTGCTGTCCTTTGCGCCAGTGGCGCGCTTGACGAGGGATTCGAACAGATCGCCGACGACACTCATCGCGCCGAGGAAGACCAGAGCCAGCAACGACACCCAGCCATGGCGCTGGACCAGCAGCGTGTAGAGACTGGGCGAATCCACGGCCAGTTTCACGTCGATGACATGCACCCAGATGAAGCCGAGCAGGATGACGCCGGCCAGGCCACTCCAGACGCCCTCCCAGCTCTTGCCCGGGCTGATGCTGGGCGCCAGCTTGCGCTTGCCGAAGGTGCGGCCACCGAAATAGGCGGCGATGTCGGCCATCCAGACGAGGCAGAACACCGACAGGATGAAATTGACGCCATGCACCTTGGCCTGCACGATGGCCAGCCAGGCACCCCACAGCAGCACGGCGCCCAGGGCCAGCCGCGCGCCGCGCGCGATGCGCGGCCAGCCGCTCGGGCCGGCGCGCAAGGCATAGGCGCCGCCCAGCACCCACAGGAGGCTGGCCAGCGACCAGATCCAGGCCGGCGGCGCGTTCAGGCCACCGAGCAGCAGCGTCCATACGCAGGCCAGCGCCAGCGCCACACCGCCCGCGATCGCACCGGTGCCGGGCAGGCCGTTGAGCCGCGTCCATTCCCAGCCGGCCGCGCCCATCATGACGACCGTGACCCAGGCAAAGGGCCAGGGCGAAGCCTGGAAGAGCACCGGCAGCAGGACGGCCAGCAGCACGACGGCGGTGATGACGCGGGTCTTAAGCATTACGCCTCCTTCAAGGCATTGCCGAGGCGACTGCCGTGGATCCGGCTTTGCTGGGCCACTGGCAGTGCCCCCTTGAGGGGGCCGGCGAAGCCGGTACGGGGTGGGCTCATACCACCTCTTTGACACCGCCGAAGCGGCGATCGCGTTCGTGGAAGGCCGCAATGGCCGCGTCCAGCTCACGCTCGCCGAACTCGGGCCACAGGCAGTCCGAGAACACGAATTCGGTATACGCCGCCTGCCAGAGCAGGAAGTTGCTGATACGCACCTCACCGCCGGTGCGGATGAAGAGGTCGGGGTCGGGCGCATAGCTCATGGCCATGAACTCCGACAGCTTGGCTTCGGTCAGCTCGTCAGGCTTCACACCCGCCTTGATCGCAGCCTTGCAGGCCTGCACGATGTCCCAGCGGCCGCCGTAGTTGAAGGCGACATTGAGCGTCAGCTTGGTGTTGTGCAGGGTGCTGGTCTCGGCCTCGTTCCAGGCGTTGCGCAGCTTGTCAGACACGGCGTCACGGTCGCCAACGATGCGGATGCGCACGCCCATCGCACCCATCTTGGCCAGGTAGCGGCTCACCGCAGCCAGCACCAGGCCCATCAGGCCCGAGACCTCGTCGCTCGGACGCTTCCAGTTCTCGCTGGAGAAGGCGAAGACGGTGACGTATTCGATATCGCGGTCGATGCAGGCSTGGACGACCTTGACGAGGCTGTCCACGCCGGCCTTGTGGCCGAAGAAGCGCGGCAGGAAGCGCTTCTTGGCCCAGCGGCCATTGCCATCCATGACGATGGCCACATGGCGCGGCGGCGCCGGGCGGTCTTGCGCCATGAGCACGGCGCTCAAACCGCCAGGATCTCGGCTTCCTTGCCCGAGATCAGCTTGTCGATCTCCGAGATCACCCGGTCGGTGAGCTTTTGCACTTCATCGAGGCTGCGACGCTCGTCGTCCTCGCCGATTTCCTTGTCCTTGAGCATCTTCTTGGCATRCTCGTTGGCGTCACGGCGCAGGTTGCGAACAGCCACCTTGGCGTCCTCGCCGGCGTTGCGCACGACCTTGGTCAGGTCACGGCGGCGCTCTTCGGTCAGCGGCGGCATCGGCACGCGGATCAGGTCGCCCTGGGACGCCGGGTTCAGGCCCAGATCGCTCTCGCGGATGGCCTTCTCGATCTTGGCGCCCATGCCCTTTTCCCAGGGCTGGACGGAAATGGTGCGCGCGTCCAGCAACGTCACGTTGGCCACCTGCGAGATCGGCACCATGGCGCCGTAGTAGTCGACGCTGACCTGGTCGAGGATGCCGGGGTGGGCACGGCCAGTGCGGATCTTGTGCAGGTCGTTCTTCAGGGATTCGACCGACTTGGCCATCTTGGCCTCGGCGTTCTTCTTGATGTCGGCAATGCTCATGATCGATACCTATGAATTTGCGGGACAGACCGCCCGAGCGTCAGCAAGCAGCTCTGCCCCCAACTGACTAAGGTTTTAGACGTGCACCAACGTGCCTTCGTCCTCGCCCTGCACCACGCGACGCAGTGCGCCGGGCTTGAAGATGCTGAAAACCTTGATCGGCAGCTTCTGGTCGCGGCACAGCGCAAAGGCGGCGCCGTCCATGACCTGCAGATTGCGCGTGATGACCTCGTCGAAGCTGATGCGCGCATAGCGCGTGGCGGTCGGGTCCTTCTTCGGGTCGGCCGAGTAGACGCCGTCGACCTTGGTGGCCTTCAGCACGATCTCGGCGCCGATTTCGGCGCCACGCAGCGCCGCAGCCGTGTCGGTTGTGAAGAAGGGGTTGCCGGTACCGGCAGCGAAGACGACGATCTTGCCCTCTTCGAGGTATTGCAGCGCCTTCGGGCGCACATAGGGCTCGACGACCTGCTCAATGGCGATGGCCGACATCACGCGGGCAGTCATGCCCTCCTGGCGCATCGTGTCGGCCAGGGCCAGCGAGTTCATGACCGTGGCGAGCATGCCCATGTAGTCGGCGGTGGCGCGGTCCATGCCGACCGAGCCGCCAGCCACGCCGCGGAAGATGTTGCCGCCGCCGATGACGACGGCCACCTCGATGCCCATCTGCGTCACTTCGCGGATCTCTTGCACCATGCGAACGATGGTCGCGCGATTAATGCCATAGGCGTCGTCGCCCATCAGGGCTTCGCCGGAGAGTTTGAGCAGAATGCGCTTGTACGCGGGCATGGTGTCCTCAGGTTTGGGGGGCCTATGGTGGGCCGCAAGTTTAAAGGGCGCCAACTTGGCGCCCCTTCATTTCGTACGATTTCGCAAGCGTCTTTACTGACCCTTAGCAGCTGCCACCTGGGCAGCCACTTCGGCCGCGAAGTCGTCGACCTTCTTCTCGATGCCTTCGCCAACGACGTAGAGCGTGAAGCCCTTGACCGTGGTGTTGGCCGACTTCAGGTAGGCCGCCACGGTCTGCTTGCCGTCGGCAGCCTTCACAAAGACCTGGTCCAGCAGGCTGACTTCCTTCAGGAACTTCTGCACCGAGCCTTCGACCATCTTGGCGACGATGTCGGCCGGCTTGCCGGATTCGGCAGCCTTCTCCGTGGCAATGCGGCGCTCCTTATCGACCAGGTCGGCCGAGACTTCGGCGCTGGACAGCGCTGCCGGCTTCATGGCGGCCACGTGCATGGCAACGTCCTTGGCGGCGACGTCGTCACCCTCGAACTCGACCATCACGCCGATGCGGGTGCCGTGCAGGTAGGACGCCAGCTTGGTGCCGCTGTAGCGCCGGAAACGGCGGATCGACATGTTCTCGCCGATCTTGCCGATCAGGCCCTTGCGCACGTCTTCCACCGTCGGGCCGAAACCTTCCTGGGACAGCGGCAGCGCCGACAGCGCAGCCACATCAGCCGGGTTGGCTTCAGCAACCAGGCCGGCCAGCGCGTTCACGAAGGCCAGGAAAGCGTCGTTCTTCGAGACAAAGTCGGTCTCGCAGTTGACTTCGATCAGGGCACCATTGCCGCCGACCACGGCCGAGGCGACGATGCCTTCGGCGGTGATGCGCGAGGCAGCCTTGCCGGCCTTGTTGCCGAGCTTGACGCGCAGGATCTCTTCAGCGCGGGCCAGRTCGCCTTCGGCTTCAGTCAGCGCCTTCTTGCACTCCATCATCGGGGCGTCGGTGCGGGCACGCAGTTCGCCCACCATGCTTGCGGTGATAGCAGCCATTTCTCTTCTCCAGATTTCGGTTGGCAAAAGGGGCCTCGCGGCCCCTTTCAAATGCAGGGCGGAAGGGCTTTAAGCCTCTTCGGAGACCTCGACGAACTCGTCGCCGGCGGGAGCAACCGCAGCCAGCACTTCGTTCGTGGCGTTGGCCTTGCCTTCGAGCACGGCGTCAGCAACGGCGCGGGCGTACAGCGCCACAGCCTTGGCCGAGTCGTCGTTGCCGGGGATGACGTAGTCGATGCCGATGGGCGAGTGGTTGGTGTCCACCACGCCGATGACGGGAATGCCGAGCTTCTTGGCTTCGGCAACGGCAATCTTGTGATAGCCGACGTCGATGACGAAGATGGCATCGGGCAGTGCGGTCATGTCCTGGATGCCGCCGATGTTCTTCTCGAGCTTGGCGATGTCGCGCTGGAACATCAGCGCTTCCTTCTTGATCGCGGGCTGGGTGCCGGCGTCAATCTGGGCCTGCATGTCCTTCAGGTTCTTCAGCGAGGTCTTGACCGTCTTGAAGTTGGTCATCATGCCGCCGAGCCAACGCGAGTCGACGTAGGGCATGCCGGCGCGCTGGGCTTCCAGGGCGACGACTTCACGGGCCTGGCGCTTGGTGCCGACCATCAGGATGGTGCCGCGCTTGGCAGCCAGCGAGCGGACGAACTTCATCGCGTCGTTGAACGCAGGCAGCGTCTTCTCGAGGTTGATGATGTGAATCTTGTTGCGATGGCCGTAGATATACGGGGCCATCTTGGGATTCCAGAAGCGGGTTTGGTGGCCGAAATGGACGCCGGCTTCCAGCATCTCGCGCATCGTGACAGACATGGGTCTTACTCCGAAGGTTGTGTCTAAAATCCGGCCCGAATTGCGTTGCAGCATCTGGAAACGCTTGTTTCTCAAGCGAAATCCAGGCCGCAAACTACAACACCTTTGAGTGGCCGGTTTGCGATTTGTTGCGACGGTGGCGACCGAGAAGTTCAGCCACAACACCCTCACAACCGTTCTGCCGAGTCTTGCAACGCCTAAAACAGCGCAGCACCCCCGGCAAAACCCGCAGAGTATACACAAACCCATGGCCTTTCCCAGCCGACGCCGCTTTGCAGCGGCCGCAAGCTTGCCCGTCAGGGCGTCCCTCCGGGTGTGCGCTTGACCCGCCGCGTCGCGGTGGTTGGTGCCGGCCTGGCCGGTGTGACGACGGCCTACGAACTGGCCGCCTTGGGGCTCCAGGTGCAGGTCTTCGAGCGCGGCGGCAGCGTCGCCGAGCAGGCCAGCTTCGCCAGCAACGCCCTGCTCTCGCCCTTTACACCCAACTTGGCAGACACCACGTCACCGGCACCTCTGGCCTTTCGACTTCGTCGTTGGCGCGCGGGGCGCAGCACGGGTGACGCAGCAGGCCAACTTGTTGCGCTGAGCCAGTTGGGTCTGGCCCGTGCCGTTGACCTGCGCCGCGCACTGGGCTTGGACGATGAAGCGACCGATGGCCTTCTCGTCGCGCTGACTGACGCCAAGCGCGTCGCAACCGCCCAGGCCCGACTGGAGGGTTGGAAGGCCCTGGGCCTGCAGGTCGAGCTCATCGAGGCGGGCGAGGCTCGGCTGCGCGAACCCGGCCTGAACGCTGACGCCCCGCTGGCCGCGGCGCTGGCCTTCGCCCGCGGCGGTGCCGGCAATCCGCGCCTCTTCGCCCAGCAACTGCGCCTGCAAGCCCAGCGCCTGGGCGCAGGGTTTCGCTTCCACACCACCGTGCGCGCCATCGCCATCGCCGCCGACGGCACCGGCCTGATGCTGCGCCACGAGTACACACCGCCGCTGGAGGCGCCGATCCGCGGCACCGAGCGCGACGCCGGAGACACCCTGCCGCAGCTGCCCGGCGCTCAGGACGAACGCTTCGACGCTGTGGTGTTGTGCAACGGCCTGGACGCCGCCACGTTGTCGGGCCAACGCCTGCCCCTGGCGGCGCAGCACGAAGCCTCGGTCACGGCACCGCTGCGGCTGCTCGAAGCCCATCCCGACCTGGGCCCCAAGGCTGGCTGGATCGACCCGACGCTGGGCCTGGCCATTGCCCGCACCGGCCAGCGCGTACGCGTGACCGGCGGCCTCACCGTCGCCGGCGCCCGAACCCGAGTGACCCCGGACTTCGAAGCCCTGCACCGCGGCCTGCAACAC
>NZ_JBFUMO010000120.1:0-13030 GCF_054049355.1 Roseateles sp. P5_E11
GCGCATCCATGTGCTGACGCCCGAGTACAAGCAGGAGTCGGGCATCGGCCTGGCGCGCATGAAGCCCTTCGCGATCAAGGACGTGGCGGCCTATGACCCCGGCCCGCCGCCGGCCGTGGGCAGCGCCGTGGCGCTGCGCGACCTGGCCGAGGTCAAGGCCGTCGGCGGGCGTGTCAGCACGCAGCGCACGGGCGAGCAGTCGGTCATCGCGCTGTTCTGGAACTCCGGCGAGGGGGAGGACGCCGTGGCGATGCTCAAGAAGCTGGCCGAGAGCACCAAGKCCACGCCGCTTGAGTTCGCGCGCATGCTGGCCCTGATGGACATGGCCGACCTGGACTCGCGCATCGTCTACACCGGCATCAAGACCAAGTACCGCCACTGGCGGCCCTACAACGCGCTGCGCGGCGCCTTTGCCGATGCCAAGCTGCGCGACGCGAGCTGGGAACCGCTGATCCACACGCCGCCCAACAGTGACTACCCCTCGGGCGGCGCGGTCGGCGGCGGCACGCTGCAGGCTCTGCTGAAGGACTTCCGCGGCGACAGCCAGGCGCCACTGGTCTGGGTCAACTCGGCGCTGTCGATGACGCGCAGCTGGAGCTCGCCCGAGGCCATGGGCCAGGAGCTGGCCAATTCACGCGTCTGGAGCGGCGTGCATTTCCGCAACTCGGTGGACGTGGGCTACCGCCTCGGCCAGAAGGTGGCCGAGGAGGTGCTGGCGACGCAACTGCGGCCCTTGCCCTGATTTTTCTCAGGGAGTCGCGCGGCCCAGGTTGCGCAGCCAGAAGGCCTCGTACTTGCGGTGCCAGCCGGCGGGCTTGACGACGCCACCCATGGCATGCACGCCGTYGGGGTCGAGGAAGAGCTCGACCAGCGACTCCTTGCCCGAATCCAGCAGCTCGCGGTAGACGTTGACGGTGTCCTGGTACAGCACGTTCGGGTCCTGCATGCCGTGCACCAGCATCAGCGGCTTCTTCAGGCCCTTGGCCAGCGGCAGCAGCGAGTATTTGCGCAACACCGGCTTGGTGCGGTCCGTGGCCTTGCCGATGGTGCGGCCGCTGTACCAGCTGTTGTAGTTCTCCCATTCGGTCGGGCCGGCACCGGCGATGCCAGCGGCGAACAGGTCGGGCCGGGTGTACATCGTGTACTGCGTCTGGAAACCGCCAAAGCTCCAGCCGTTCAGGCCGATGCGCCGGGCGTCCACGCCGAACTGCGTGGGCAGCAACTTGACGAGGTCTTCCAGGTCCTCGGCCTGGGGCTCGCCGGGGCGCTCCCAGTTGGCGTCAGAGAACTTGCGGCCATAGTTGCTGTGGCCGCGCGGGTCGACGGCGATGGTCACATAGCCATGCCTGGCGGCCATGTATTGGCCGAACAGATAGGCGGTGTTCTGGAAGCTGTCGACCTCGACGATGTGGCGGTCGTTCAGCGGGCCGCCATAGACGTAGACGATGGCCGGGCGCTTGTCGGCCGCGGTCCAACTGGCGGGCTTGAAGGCATAGGCCTCGATGCGGTCGCCATGGCGGTTGGTGAAGTTGAAGCGTTCGGGCCGCAACAGTTTCAACTCGCCCCAGGCCTTGTCATTGCTGTCGGTCAGCGTGCGCGCCGGCGTCTTGCCATCAGTGGCGAGCAGCTTGAGCTCCGGGCGCTGGGCCCAGTTGCCGGCCACGGCGCCGACCCATCGGCCATCCTCCGAGGCCGCCGCGGCGCGGTGGTACTCGCCCGCTGCACCGAGGGCCTGGGTGGCGCCGCTGGCCAGGTCGACACGCAGCACATTCATGGCCGCCATGTCGCCCTGGTTGGCCAGCACGAACATGGCCTTGCTGTCGGCCGTGAAGCCGATCACCTGGTGGGCCTCGAACTCGCCCTTGACGAGGGGGCGCAGCGCCTTGGTGGCCACGTCGATGGCATAGGGCTGGCGCCAGCCGGCTTCGTCCAGGGCCAGCACCAGCGTCTTGCCGTCGGGTGTGAAGCGGGGCTTGAGCACGTTGACCACCTCGTGGCCGACCTCGCCGCGGCGCTCCAGCACCATCTCGGGTTTGGCGGATTCGTCGCAGGCCGCCGGGCCGCTCCCAAGGCCTGCAGCGCCCCCTTGGGGGGCAGCCGTCGTACCCGACGGCTGGGGGCAAGAAGTCTTACCGATGTAGACGCGCAGCAGCTCCTTGTCGCGCTCCCAGGTCGTGAAGGCATAGCGGCTGCCGTCACGGGCCCAGGCCACATCGCTCATCTCGAACCAGACATCGCCACCGTTCTGCGTGAACACAGGCGCAGGCTGCTTGCGCGGCGGCTCATTGCCGGTGGGCAGCTGGCGGATGTAGAGGGCCAGCGGCTGCTGGTTGCGCTTGTCGTCGGACACCTCGCGGTTGACCTTCTTGGCCGTGGCCCAGCGCTCGCTGTAGTTCATGATCTCGACCTGCTTGGGCGGCGGCGCCGGCTTGTCGTCGGCCGTCTTCAGCGGCGCCTTGGCCAGCAGCGACATCCAGCGGCCGTCCTCGCTGATGGCCGTCTGGTCGATCTTGTATTTCTTCTGCTCGTCGTCCGGGTGGATGAGCTCGCGGTTGATGACCTGCACGCCGGTCTGCTTGAAGCCGCTGCGCAGCACGCGGGTCTCGTCCGTGTAGATGACGCCGCTGTCGTCGGCCGTGTAGGCGACGAGCTTCAGGTCGCGCTGCGTGGCCACCAGCGGCTGAACGGTGGGGATCTTGTCGTCCGCCTTCCAGCGGTAGAGGCCGCCGCGGTACTGRAAGACCAGTTCGTCGGCCTTGTGTGCCCAGGCGAACTGGCTCGGTCCGGGATAGAGATCGGCGGGCTTGAGCTTGTCGCGGGCCAGCTTCTTCTTCAGCTCGTCGCGGAGCTCCCACAGCTCTTTTTCCTTGTCCTTGTCGGGCGACGAGGCGGCCGATGCCGGTGCTGCCGCAGGCACCGGCTTGCCGGCGCGCCTGGCAGCCAGCGCGGCCATGGCCTGCCTCTCGAGCTCGGCCTCGGCCTTGTCCGCAGCCTTTTGCGCGTCGTCCTTGGCCTTCTTCTCGGCCAGCTCCTTCTTCAGCGTCTCGATGGCAGCGGTTTCCCACTGCGACAGATTGACCTTCTCGCCGCGCAGATAGGCCTGCTGCGCCACCTCACGGGCCTGGCGCTCGGCGTATTCGGTGTTGCGCTGCCGGAGCTTCTTGTCGAAGCGCTCCATGTCCTCCGGCGCCTCGAAGGCCGCCATGACCTGGGGCGACGTGATGCGCTGCGTCTTGCCGGTCTTGGTGTCGTACACCCAGAGATCGGTGCCGGGCTCACCGAACGGGCTCCACAGCCAGGCCAGGTAACGGCCGCTGCGGCTGAAGTCGGCCTCCTTGGCAGGCTCGCTGCGATAAGGCTCGGCACGGAAGATCTGCTCGAGACTGGGAACGGGCTTGGGCGGCGCGGTCTGTGCCTGCAGGGGGGCGGCGGCCGACAGGGCCACGGCAAGGGCCAGGCTGCTGATGGCAGCGAAGGTCACGGGCTTCAAGGGATCTCCTGAATCTACCCCCTAGGGTTAGGGGCAACGAATTCTAAGAAGCAGGCGCGGCGACCCCCATTCGTCACGGGATCGTCGTGGCAGGCGGCGACGTGGAAGCCTTGGACTTGCGCCATAGCGCCACGCCGACGTGGATGGCCAGGCCGAAGACGAACAGCATCACGGCGCCCAGCGTCCAGACCACCCAGGCCAGCACCGTGACGCCGCCCGTCAGCGACGGCAGCGCGCTGGCCAGGGATTGCAACTGCGGCGACAGCGTCTCGACCGTCGACACCAACCAATCCGCCACTGCCGAGGGCAGCCAGTCTCTCAGCGACTCCGGCAAGCTCCAGCCACCCGAGCCGACGCTGCCGGCGTGGGCCAGCAGGCCGGTGAGAAACGACTGCACCGCCCACACGAGGCTGGACCACAGGGCCAGCAGCAGCAAGACCAGCACCCAGCCCACAACGAACGCCATCGCAAACCTCTCCGGTCAATTGAACGGTGCAGTGTGTCCGGTCCGATGTCTCGGACAAAGCAGGCGGAGCCGCAACCGGACTTCTGGAAAACCGAAGCGCGGCTGAATCAGCCCACCCGTGCCAGCACTGGCTTCAAGGCCACGCCCGTGTGACTGCCGCTCGCCACGACCTGCTCCGGCGTGCCCTCGATGACGACCCGCCCACCCGCATCGCCGCCCTCCGGCCCGAGATCCAGCACCCAGTCGGCTTCCGCAATCACATCCAGGTCATGCTCGATGACCACGACCGAATGCCCGCCCGCCACCAGCCGATGCAGCACGCGGATCAGCTTCTCCACATCCGCCATGTGCAAACCCACCGTCGGCTCGTCCAGCACATACAGCGTGTGCGGCGCCTTCTGCCCCCGCCGCGCCACGTCGTCCCGCACCTTGACCAGCTCCGACACCAGCTTGATCCGCTGCGCCTCGCCGCCCGACAGCGTCGGTGAAGGCTGTCCCAGCGTCAGATAGCCCAGCCCCACGTCCTTCAGCAACTGCAGCGGGTGCGCGATCGACGGCATCGCTGCGAAGAACTCGACGGCCTCGTCGACCTCCATCGCCAGCACGTCGCCGATGCTTTTTCCCCGCCAGCTGACACCCAGCGTCTCGGGGTTGAAGCGCTGGCCATGGCATTGGTCACAGGGCACCTTCACATCGGGCAGGAAGCTCATCTCGATGGTCTTCATGCCCTGGCCTTCGCAACCGGGACAGCGGCCCGCACCGGTGTTGAAGCTGAAGCGCGCCGGTGCATAGCCGCGCGCCTTGCTCTCCAGCGTCTCGGCGAACAGCTTGCGGATCGCGTCCCAGAAGCCGATGTAGGTGGCCGGGCAGGAGCGCGGCGTCTTGCCGATGGGGGTCTGGTCGACCTCCAGCACGCGGTCGACCTGGGCGTGGCCTTCGATGCCGTCACAGCCGGTCCATTTGGCGGGGGCCTTTCTCAACGGCACCGCAACGGCCATGCCTGCCAGCAGCACGTCGCGAGCGAGTGTCGACTTGCCCGAACCGGACACGCCCGTCACGGCCACCAGCCGATGCAGCGGCACGTCCACCGTCACGCCCTTGAGGTTGTGCAGGGCCGCGTTCAGCACGGTCAGCTTGGGCGCATCGGCCTCGATGGGTCGGCGCGCCTGCAGCGGGTGGATCAGCGGGTGGGCCAGCATGCGGCCCGTCGTCGATTCGGGTTCCAGCGCGAGCTGGGCCGCGGTGCCTTGCGCCACCACGCGGCCACCGCGTTTGCCGGCGCCGGGGCCGATGTCGATGATGTGATCGGCGCGGCGGATGGTGTCCTCATCGTGCTCGACGACGACCAGCGTGTTGCCCTTGTCGCCAAGTGTCGCCAACGCCTTCAGCAGGATCTGGTTGTCGCGCGGGTGCAGGCCGATGGTGGGCTCGTCCAGCACGTAGCAGACGCCCTGCAGGTTGCTGCCCAGCTGTGCCGCCAGGCGGATGCGCTGCGCCTCGCCGCCCGACAAGGTGGGCGCCGCGCGGTCCWGCGTCAGATAGCCCAGGCCCACCTCCTGCAGGAACTCCAGCCGGCCGAGGATTTCGCTGACCACGTCGCGGGCGATGTCGGCGTCGCGGCCATGCAGGTGCAGGCCCTTCACCCAGCTGTGCGCCTCGCCGACGCTCCAGGCGGCGACGTCGCCGATGCCCTTGTGCTCGAACTCGACCGAGCGTGCGGTCGGGTTCAGCCGCGTGCCATGGCAGTCCGGGCAGACCGCGTCCGTCAGGCCTTCGACCTCGGCCTCCTCGGACGGAAAGCTCTGCTCGCGGCCGCGGTTGTCGTCGGACTGGACGCTGTCGTCGAGTTCCTTGCGCTGCTCGCGTGTCAGCGCCAGGCCCGTGCCGACGCAGCCCTTGCACCAGCCGTGCTTGGAGTTGTACGAAAACAGGCGCGGGTCCAGCTCGGGGTAGCTGGTGCCGCAGACCGGGCAGGCACGCTTGGTGGAGAAGACCTTGACCGTGCCGACGCCAGCGCCGGTCGAGCCTTCTTCCACGCTGAGGCCGTCCAGCGGCGCCAGCAGGTGCAGCACGCCTTTGCCGACGTCCAGCGCCTTGGCCAGCAACTCGCGCAGCTCGGCCTCGCGTGCGGGCTCGATGACGAGGTCGCCGACCGGCAGCTCCAGCGTGTGCTCCTTGAAGCGGTCGATGCGCGGCCACGGCGACGTGGGCAGAAACTCGCCGTCGACGCGCAGATGCGTGTGGCCGCGGCCCTTGGCCCATTTGGCGAGGTCGGTGTAGACGCCCTTGCGCGCCACCACCAGCGGCGCCAGCAGGCCCACATGCTGGCCGCGATAGTCGCGCATCAGCTGCGCGGCGATGGACTCGACGCTCTGCGGCCGCACCGGCGCGCCGTCGTTGATGCAATGCTGCACGCCCAGCTTCACGTAGAGCAGGCGCAGGAAGTGCCAGACCTCGGTCGTCGTCGCGACCGTGCTCTTGCGGCCGCCGCGGGACAGGCGCTGTTCGATAGCGACAGTGGGCGGGATGCCCCACACCGCGTCCACCTCGGGCCGGCCGGCCGGCTGCACGATGCTGCGGGCGTAGGCGTTCAGCGATTCGAGGTAACGGCGCTGGCCTTCGTTGAACAGGATGTCGAAGGCCAGCGTGGACTTGCCGGAGCCGGACACACCCGTCACGACATTGAACTTGCCGCGCGGGATGTCGACGCTCAGGCCCTTGAGGTTGTGCTCGCGGGCATTGACGATCTTGATGGCCTCATCGGCCTGGCGGCGGCCGCGGATGATGGACTGCAGCGCGCGGCCTTCTTCCACGGCCATGGCCGGGCGGTCCATGTGCAGCGCGTAGTCGCGCAGCGCGGCGGCGGTGTGCGAGCTCGCATGCTTGGTGATCTCCTCGGGTGTGCCGACGCAGACGACCTCGCCGCCGGTCTCGCCGCCTTCGGGGCCGAGGTCGATGAGCCAGTCGGCCGCGCGGATGACGTCGAGGTTGTGCTCGATGATGATCAGCGAGTGGCCGGCAGAGAGCAGCTTGCGCAACGCGCGCATGAGCTTGGCGATGTCGTCGAAATGCAGGCCCGTCGTGGGCTCGTCGAACAGGAACAGCGTGCCCTTCTTGGCGACGCCGAAACGCGGCGACGCCGCCGCCTCCGCCAGGAAACCCGCAAGCTTCAGGCGCTGCGCCTCGCCGCCCGACAACGTCGGCACGGGCTGGCCCAGGCGCACGTATTCCAGGCCCACGTCGACGATGGGCTGCAGCTTGGCCAGCACGGCGCGGTGCTCGCTGAACAGGTTCACCGCCTCGGCGACGGTCAGCTCCAGCACGTCGGACACGCTGAGGTCTCTATCCTTCAGCGCCAGCTTCACGTCCAGCATCTCGGCGCGGAAGCGCTTGCCGTCGCAGTCCGGGCAGCGCAGGTAGACATCGCTGAGGAACTGCATCTCCACGTGCTCGAAGCCCGAGCCGCCGCAGGTCGGGCAGCGGCCGTCGCCGGCGTTGAAGCTGAACATGCCGGCCGTGTAGCTGCGCTCGACGGCCAGCGGCGCGACGGCAAACAGCTTGCGGATCTCGTCGAAGGCGCCGACATAGCTGGCCGGGTTGGAGCGCGCCGTCTTGCCGATGGGCGACTGGTCCACGAACACCGCGTCGGCGAGAAAGTCGCCACCCAGCAGCCGCTCGTGCGCGCCAGGCGTCTCGGTGGCCTTGCCGAACTGGCGGGCCAGGGCCGGGTAGAGCACGTCCTGCATCAGCGTGCTCTTGCCCGAACCGCTCACGCCGGTGACGACGACGAGGCGCTGCAGCGGGAACTCGACTGTCACGTCGCGCAGGTTGTGCTCGCGCACGCCTTCGAGGATGAGCTTGGGCGTCGATTCGTCCACCAGCCGCTTGAGCCCCATGCCGACATGCTTGCGCCCGCCGAGGTAGGCGCCGGTCAGCGTATCGGCCGAGCGGATGTCGTCGGGCGTGCCGTCGTAGACGATCTGCCCGCCGCGCTCGCCGGGGCCGGGGCCCATGTCGATGAGGCGATCGGCCGCCAGCATCACCGCCGGATCATGCTCGACGACGACCAGCGTGTTACCCGCATCGCGCAGGCGCTGCATGGCCTGCACGATGCGGCCCATGTCGCGCGGGTGCAGGCCGATGCTGGGCTCGTCCAGCACGAACAGCGTGTTGACCAGCGAGGTGCCCAGCGCCGTCGTCAGGTTGATGCGCTGCACTTCGCCGCCGGAGAGGGTGCGGCTCTGGCGGTCCAGCGTCAGATAGCCCAGGCCCAYGTCGCACAGGTAGCGGCTGCGGTGGCGGATCTCGTCGAGCAGCAGCTTCAGCGCTTCGTCCAGCATCGTGCTGGGCAGCTGCAGGCCATCGACAAAGTTGCGCAGGCGCTGGATGGGCAACTGCATCAGGTCGTGCAGGGACAGGCCCGGCAGCGTCTCCAGTTGCTGGCGACTCCAATCCACGCCGACCGACAGGAAGCGTTGCTCCGCGGGCAGCGCCACGTCGGCCAGCTCCTTGGCACCGACACGCCACAGCAGCGCCTCGGTCTTCAGCCGCGCGCCGCGGCAGGAAGGGCACTCGGTATAGCTGCGGTACTTGGACAAGAGCACGCGGATGTGCATCTTGTAGGCCTTGCTCTCCAGGTAGTCGAAGAAGCGCTTGACCCCGTACCACTGCTTGTTCCAGTTGCCGTTCCAGTTCGGCGTGCCGTTGATGACCCATTCGCGGTGAGCGGCGGAAAGATCCTTCCACGGCGTGTCGCGCGGGATGCCGGCCTCGCCGGCGTACTTCAGCAGATCCTCCTGGCAGTCCTTCCAGGCCGGCGTCTGCATGGGCTTGATGGCGCCGTTGCGCAGGGTCTTGCGGTCGTCGGGAATGACGAGGCCAAGATCGACGCCGATGACGCGGCCGAAGCCGCGGCAGCTGTCGCAAGCGCCGAAAGCGGAGTTGAAGGAGAACAGCGCCGGCTGCGGGTCGGCGTAGCGGATGTCGCTTTCGGGACAGTGAAGGCCGGTCGAGAACCGCCAGAGTGTGGCGCCGTCGTCACCGACGTGAACATTCACCCGACCCGCGCCGCGCTTCAAGCACAGCTCGATGGCTTCCATCGCGCGCTGCTTGTCGGCCCCCTGGATGCGGAAGCGATCGGCCACCACATCCAGCACCTTCTTGCCCTCAACCTCGCGCTCGCCCTGCACCCGCGTGAACCCGCTGGCGGACAGCCACTGCTGCACCTGCTCCGCGCTCGTGTTGCCGGGCAATTCCACCGGAAAACTGAGCACCATCCTGGGGTCCCCGGCTGCTTCGCCACGAGCCAGCAGTTCCACATAAATGCTCTGGGCCGTGTCATGCCTGACCGGCAGCGCCGTCTTGCGGTCAAACAGCTCCGCCGCGCGCGCAAAAAGCAGCTTCAGGTGGTCATTCAGCTCCGTCATGGTGCCCACCGTGGAGCGGCTGGTGCGCACCGGGTTGGTCTGGTCGATGGCGATGGCGGGCGGCACGCCATCCACCTTGTCCACCGCCGGGCGGTCCATGCGGTCCAGGAACTGACGGGCGTAAGCGGAAAAGGTCTCCACGTAGCGACGCTGGCCCTCGGCATAGAGGGTGTCGAACACCAGGCTGGACTTGCCCGAGCCGCTGGGCCCGGTGACGACGGTCAGCTCCGCTGTGCGCAGATCGAGGTCAAGATTCTTGAGGTTGTGCTGCCGAGCGCCTCGGATGCGGATCAGACCGTCAGACATTGATGGGGGCCAAAACGACAAAGGCGAGCAGTGTAGGGAGACGCATGGACGAAAACTGTCAGCACCCGCGACCGACGAGCGGTCGTTTCAGGCGACATGAGCGGCCCAAGTCGCACTGCATTCATGGGGCATCCGGTTGCGCTGCGGCGCCAGCTGAGGCAACAATGGCTCACGGCTCCTCGAGGGCCGCATAAGAAAAGAACAAGCTGACACAAGGACATGGGGATGGACAAGTCGAGGTTGCCCGAGCCGGCGCAGGTGCTGGTTCCCTTCTGGCTCAATGCCGCCACCGACGGTGCGGGTGTTGACGCGCCGGAGCCCGACGAGGGCGGTACCGCCCCGAGCCAACGACAAGCCCAGGTCCTGCTCGTCGAGGACAACCACATCAACCAGGTCGTCGCGCTGGAATTCCTCGCGCTGATGGGCGTTCAGGCCCGCCTGGCCAGGAACGGCCTCGAAGCCCTGTCGGCCTGTGCCGAGTCCGCCCCGGATCTCGTGCTGATGGATATCCAGATGCCCGGCATGGACGGCCTGGAATGTGCCCGCCGCATCCGCACCCAGCAGCGCGAGGGCAAGCTGCCCGCATTCCCCATCCTGGCACTGACGGCCCATGCGCTGGATGCCGACGTGGCCGCCAGCCTCGAGGCCGGCATGGACGAGCACCTGACCAAGCCGCTGGACTTCGTCGCACTGCGCACGCGGCTGCAGCGCTGGCTCCAGTTGCCCGAGCCGAACTGACGGACCCAGCGCCTAGACCCGCGGCCCCGCATACAAATGCCAGCGGGATCGCCCCGCACGCTTGGCGTCGTAGAGCGCCAGGTCGGCCGCCTTGTACAACCCGTCCACATCCTGCGCGTCGCGCGGATAGCAGGCGGCACCGATGCTCGCGCTGGGCAGCGTCAGCGATGACTGCCCCTGAGGCAGCACCTGGGCCAGCGCCTGGGCAATTCGGCGGCATACCGCTTCCGCTGCAGCCGGCTCGATGGTGTCGGGCAGCAGCACGGCGAACTCGTCGCCGCCCAGCCTGGCCGTGCGATCCGCTTCCCGCACGGCGAGCCCCAGGCAGGCGCTGACCGTCCTCAGCACCGCGTCGCCGGCGTCGTGTCCCTGGKTGTCGTTGATCTGCTTGAAATGGTCAAGGTCGATCAGCAGCAGGTACAGCCCCAGCCCGTTGCGCTGCGCCTGGGCCATCAGGTGGCGAAGGTCGTCGTTGAACAGGCGCCGGTTGGCCAGCCCGGTCAGGCCGTCGTAGTAGGCGAGTTGCTCCAGCTGCTGCTGGCTTCTCTGGAGCTCGCTCGTGCGCTGCTCCAGCGCCACCGTGCGCTCGGCCACCAGCAACTCCAGCGTGCGCTGGCGCCGCCGCAGGATCAGCGTGCGCGCCTGCATCATCGCGACGAGCAGCGCGGCCACCGCCACGCCCAGGCCGACGCGAAACCACAGCATCTCGTGCCAGCGCGGCCGCACATGCAGCGGCAGCCGCAACACCTCGGACCACCCGCCCTGCGCGCCGGCGCCGCGCAGCTCCAGCACATGGTCGCCGGGCGGCAGATTGGTGTAGGTGGCGATGCGCCGGTTCGGCTCGGTGGCGACCCAATCGGCGTCGACACCCGGCAACCGGTATTCGTAGCGGTTGCGTTCAGGCGCGCCGTAGTCGAGCACCGAGAACTCGACCAGCAGGCTGCGTCGCTGTGGTTCGAGAGTCAGGGCTTCGTCGCCGGGCGAGGCCGGTGGCACCACGGCCCGCACACCGCCCAGCCGCACTTCAGTGATCACCAGCGGCGCCGGTTCGGCGCGGGCCACGGGCTGGCGCGGGTCCACGATGGTCAAGCCGCCGATGCCGCCAAACAGCAGCATGCCGTCGGCACTGGACGCGCCCGCGTTGGTCCAGTAGGTGGGGATACCCACCCCCTCGGCCGCGCGCAGGCTGCGCACGCGCAGGCTGTCCTGTGCGATGTGGGCGATGCCGCCGTCGGTGCTGGCCCAGACGTCGCCGTTCGGCGCCAGCACCAGCGCATCGACGCCGTTGTGCGGCAGTCCTTCGGCCAGGGTGATGCGCCTGACCTGCGGTTGGGCTTGCGGCGCCTGCGCGGCCTCCATCACGCGCACGCCGGCGCCGAAGCTGGCCACCCACAGGCGGCCAAGGCGGTCCAGCAGCATGGAGGAGACATAGCCAACGGGAAAGCCCACCCGGCCGGGCGCGTCGGGCGCCAGCCGGCTCAGTGCCATCGTGGCCGTGTCCAGCCGCAACACGCCCGTGCGCGTGCCCACCCACAGCACGCCGTCCCGGCCCTCCAGCAGCGCGGTGACGCGCTGCTCGTCCAGGCGGCTGCCGTCCTCATGCGCCAGCACGCCCAGTTGCAGGCCATCGGCCGGGGCCACCGCCCACAGGCCGTCGAGACCGCCCAGCCAGAGCCGGCCGTCCTGCATCGCCATGGCCCACACCGACGCGGTGGGTGACCGGCCGGGGATAGCCAGCCGTTGCACCGCTCGGCCATCGGCCGTGGCGCGATACAGCCCGCGCTGGGTACCGAGATAGACCACGCCGTCGGGCGCGCGCACCATGCTCAGCACGCGGCCTGGCGGCAGCGCGGTGGCCGGTATGGCAGCGTCGGGCCGCAATGCCGCTGTGCGGCCCTGATCGGCCCTGACGATGTCGATGCCACCGTCGCCCGTGCTGAGCCAGACGCTGCCATCGGGCATGGGCAGCACGCAAGGCACGTTGAGGTGGCTGATGCCAGCCGTTGCGCCGGGGCCGCCGAACCAGGTGCTGACCGTGACCTGGCGCGCGTCGTGGTGGCTGAGCCCCGTGTCGGTGGCGACCCAGAGCAGCCCGCTGCGATCGCGGTACATCGCGGCGACGTCGTCGTCGGGCAGGCTGGCCGCGCTGTCCGAGCGGTGCCGCACGCGACGCATCTCCCAGCGGCGGGTGTCGATGCGCAGGATGCCGCCCCCATCGGGGGCCAGCCACACGTCACCAGGCGCGGCCTCGGCCATCACGCGGATCGGCGCGTTGCCCAGCCCCGTCGCGTCGGCGCCAGCCGCCTGCAACAGGCGATGCAACGGCACCGCCTCAGCCTCAGGCTCGGGCTCGATCACGAAAACGCCATACGAACGCGTGCCAACCCAGACCCGCCGCTGGCTGTCCAGCAGCAGCCTGGCGACGAATGGCGCGTGCTCTTCGGCCGGCAGCCCGACCTGCACGAAACGATCGCTGCCGGCACCGCGACGGAAGAGGCCCTTGTCGGTGCCAACCCACAGGCCGCCCGTCGAGTCGCGCAGCAGCGCCAGCACGGCGCCATCGGGCAGGCCTTYGGTCCCGGCCAGTACCGCATGGCGCTGGAC
>NZ_JBFUMO010000121.1:0-12746 GCF_054049355.1 Roseateles sp. P5_E11
CGCCGCGGTGCGCGTCTCGCATGCCTGGGGTGGGCTCATGAGCTATGCCCGGCACAAGATGCCGCAGATCGGCCAGCTGGCGCCGGGCCTGTGGTTCGCTCAGGCCTTTGGCGGCCATGGCGTGGCGCCGACGACGGTGGCCGGCGAATGGTTGGCGGACGCCATCAGCGGCCGCGCGGACCTGCCCGCCGCCTTGCGGCGCTACGGATTGACGCCGGTCTTCGGCCAGGCGGGTCTGCTGGCGGCCCAGGCCACCTACAGCTGGGCCGAGCTTCGCGACGCGCTCAAGGAGAGGCTGCCCGGCTGATCACTTGATGCGCTGCTTCTCGAGCTTGCGCGCCAGCGTGCGCCGGTGCATGCCCAGGCGCCGCGCCGTCTCGCTGATATTGAAGTCGGTCTCGGCCAACACCTCGTGGATACGCTCCCATTCCAGCGTCTTGATGGACGCGGTCTGGCGCTCGGTCACTTCCACGTCGGCATCGCCCTGCTTGCGCGCGAAGGCGGCTTCGATGTCGTCTGTGTTGGCCGGCTTGGCGAGGTAATGGCAGGCCCCGAGCTTGATGGCCTCGACGGCCGTCGCGATGCTGGCATAGCCGGTCAGCACGACGATGAGGACCTCCGGGTCCCAGCCATGCAAGGCCTGTACGCAGGACAGGCCCGAAGCGCCGCCAGCCAGTTTGAGGTCGACGACGGCATGGCCGAGTTCCTCGTCCTCGGGCAGCTCGTCGAGCAGGGTCTTCATGTCGTCCAGGCCGGTGGCTCGCAGGCAACGCCAGCCGCGGCGCTCGAAGGAGCGCGTCAGCGTGTGGGCGAAGCTGTCGTCGTCCTCGACGATGAGCAGCAAACGGTCTGCTTCAGCGGGCATGAGTGGCGGATTGTCGCGGCAGCAGCGAAGCCAGGGGCAGCGTCAGCACGACCTCTGCGCCGCCGCCCTCGCGGTTGCGAGCCTCCAGCCGCCCGCCCAGGGTGCGCGCGACGTTGACCGACAGGAAGAGGCCCATGCCACGGCCCGGCTGGCCCTTGCTGCTCTGGTAGGGCTCGCCGAAATGCTTGAGACGGTCGGCGTCGAAGCCGGGGCCGTTGTCGCGCACGCTCAAGTGCAGCGTGGCTTCGTCCGGGCAGGTGGCGACGAGGGTCAGCGGCATGCCTGGCGCCGCCTCGAGAGCGTTATCGAGCAGGTTGGCGACGACCTGCTGCAGGGCGCTGTCCGAGATGATCTCGACCTCGGGCAGGTCCTTGTTGCGCAGTGCCAGATCCGCGCCTGCGTGGGCGGCCCGCCAGTCCTTGGCCAGGCTGTCGGTGAAGGCCTGCAGCGTCGTCAGCCGCGGTGCCTCGCCGCGCATCTCGCCGGCGGACATCAGGATGCCCGTGACGATGGCCTTGCAGCGCAGGATCTGGCGCTGCATCTCCTCGATTTCTTCCCGCAGCTCCGGCTCGCCCGCAAACGGGGCCATATGGGCCCAGTCGCCCAGGATGACGCTGAGCGTGGCCAGCGGCGTGCCCAGYTCRTGYGCGGCGCCRCTGGCCAGCAGGCCCATGCGCACGATGTGCACCTCCTCGGCCGCGCGCTGCTGCAGCTCGGCCAGCTCGGCATCGCGCTGGCGCAGGTTGCGGTTGATGCGCACGATGAAGACGCTGAGCAGGCCGACATTGAGCACGAAGCACAGCAGCAGGCCGCCCAGGTAGTTGGGCGACAACGTCGTCGGCGATGAGGCATCCAGCAGCAGCGGGCGGTGCCATTGCGTCAGCAGCACGAAGCCCGACACCGCGCTCAGCATGACGGCCATCAGATAGGCCGGCCGCAGCAGCACCGAGGCCACGGCGACCTGCAGCAGATACAGGTAGATGAAGGGGTTGTCGCTGCCGCCGGCCAGATAGAGCTGGCCGGTCAGCACGCCGACGTCGACCAGCAGCGCAATGCAGAGCTCGATCTGGGACACCGGCTGTGTGAGCTTGCTGCGCCAGATGCTGAACAGGTTGAAGACGACCAGGATGCCGAGCAGGCTCAGCATCTCGGCCCAGGGCAGCGTGATCGCCAGGCCGACATGCACGACGAGCACGGTGGCGAGCTGGCCAACGACGGCCAGCCAGCGCAGCTCGATGAGCTGGCGCAGGTTGGCGCGGCCGGCGCGGCGCTCGGGCGCGACGATGACCGGCTCAGCGGGCTCGGCGGTGGGGAGCAGCGGCGTGGGGTTCAAGGCAGGGAGCGGCGGCGCTCTTCGCGGAGCAGATAGATGGCGGCAGCCGCAGACATGGCCGCGAGCGCCAGCCAGGTGATGGCGTAGACGGCGTGATTGTTGGCGAAGCGGATCACCGTCAGGCCCGGCCGCGGCCAGCGCCGGGGTTGGGCGGGGTCGGCGGACTCGTCGACAAAGAAAGGAGCGACGGGGCCCGTCAGGCCAAGTTCGGTCGCAATGCCAGCAACATCGCGCGAGTACCAGCGCCCTTCTGCAGGCACGTTCTTGCGCAGCGGGCCGCCACCGGTTTCGGTCAGGCGCAGCAAGCCCGTCAGCTCGACGGGGCCGGCAGGCGCGGAATGCTGTTCGGGCGCGCGCTGCTCGGGCGGCACAAAACCGCGGTTGACGAGGACAGTGGTGCCGTCATCCAGCCGCAGTGGTGCCAGCACCCAGTGGCCGCCACCGAGTTCGGTCGTGGCCTGCACCAGCACCTCGCGCGGCTCGAAGCGGCCGCGCAGACGCAGAGGGCGGTATTCGTCGGCTTTCGATACTGGCGCGGAAGCGCCCGGCGGCACCACCGGCTCGGCGTGAACCTGCCGTTCGACGCGAGCGATCAGATCCTCTTTCCAGCCCAGGCGCTGGACCTGCCAGGCCGCCAGCGCGAGAAAGCCCAGGCTGGCCAGCGCCGCAGCAACGATCAACGCCATGCGCGCCGCGCGATTCATGACGCCCTCTCGGCACGCGTAGTGCCTGTTGCGGGCCGAGCGCCGGGCCGCTCCCTAGCCGGCCCGCACTGACGATGTGCTTGCGGCTCGATGCCGCAAGCATCGCCGTCCCCTCGGGGGCTGAGGCCGGACATGGCGAGTCCTGAGGACTCGCCATGCCTGCCGAAGCGCTGCGGSCWCTGGCCGCAGCGCGGTCCCGACCGGACACGTCCGCGTTCAGCGGGGCGAGGCTGGGCGAGGGGCTTCACACCCTAGGGCATGTTGCGCATCGCGGCGGGATCGGGCGTCGGCATCATGTTGGCGTTCATGTGATACATGACCCAGACCGAGCCGGACAGCATGATGACGACCAAGGCGCCGGTGAACAGCAGCGCCAGCATGGACCAGCCCTGCTCGACTTTGGCGTTCATGTGCAGGAAATAGATCATGTGCACGACCATCTGCACGGCCGCGAAGCCGAGGATGACCAGACCCGTGAGTTTGGGTGTGGGCAGCACCTTGCCCATGACCAGCCAGAAGGGAATCGCCGTCAGGATGACCGACAGGATGAAGCCGACGGCATAGCCCTTGAAGCTGACGTGGAAGTCGCCGTCGTCATGGTGGTCGTCGTGGTGAGCGTGGTCGGCCATCACAGCACTCCCATCAGGTAGACGAAGGTGAAGACGCCGATCCAGACGACGTCCAGAAAGTGCCAGAACATCGACAGGCACATCAGGCGGCGGCGGTTGGCGGTCGTCAGGCCGAGCTTTTGCACCTGCACCATCAGCGTGACCAGCCAGATGCAGCCGAAGGTGACGTGCAGGCCGTGGGTGCCGACCAGCGTGAAGAAGCTGGACAGGAAAGCGCTGCGGCCCGGGCCGGCGCCCTCGTGGATGAGGTGGTGGAACTCGAACAGCTCGATGCCCAGGAAGCCCAGGCCGAACAGGCCGGTGATGGCCAGCCAGGCCAGCATCTGGTTCTTGCGCTTGGCCTGCATCGCGATCATCGCGAAGCCATAGGTGATGGACGAGAACAGCAGCAGGCCCGTGTTGACGGCCACCAGCGGCAGGTCGAACAGGTCGGCGCCCGACGGGCCGGCCGCGTAGTTGCGGCCCAGCACGGCGTAGACGGCGAACAGCACCGCGAAGATGAGGCAGTCGCTCATCAGGTAGAGCCAGAAGCCCAGCATGGTGCTGGGCTGCGGGTGGTGGTCGCCGGTGTCGTAGAAGACGGGCGCGACGCCGTTGACGTGAGAGGTCACAGTTGCAGTCATGTCAGCGGTCTCCCGGTCAGGCGGCGGATGCAAGCGCGCGGGTGCGCTCGTCCTCGGTGCGGGTCACCGCATCGGCCGGGATGTGGAAGTCACGGTCGTAGTTGAAGGTGTGGACGATGGACGCGATGACGGTGGCGGCAAAGGTCGCCGCGGCGATCCAGTACATGTGCCAGATCAGCGCGAAGCCCATGGCCGTGGCCAGCATGGCGATGATGAATCCGGCGCCGGTGTTCCTGGGCATGTGGATGGCCACGAAGCCTTGGCGAGGGCGCTCGGCGTTGCGCTGCTTCATGTCGTGCCAGGCGTCCATCTCGTGGGCGATGGGCGTGAAGGCGAAGTTGTAGTCCGGCGGCGGCGAGGACGTCGACCATTCCAGCGTGCGGCCACCCCAGATGTCTCCCGTCGTGTCGGCCAGTTCCTTGCGGCGCCAGATGCTGACGGCGATCTGCACCAGGAAGGCACCGATACCGCAGGCCACGATGCCCGCACCGATGGCGGCGACGACGAAATAGGGTTGCAGCGTCGTGTCGTCGAAGTGGCTGACACGGCGCGTGATGCCCATCAGGCCCAGCACGTACAGCGGCGTGAACGCGACCCAGAAGCCGATGAACCAGCACCAGAATGAGACCTTGCCCCAGAAGGCATCCAGGCGGAAGCCGAAGGCCTTGGGGAACCAGTAGTTGATGCCGGCGAAGGCACCGAACACCACGCCGCCGATGATGACGTTGTGGAAGTGGGCGATCAGGAAGAGGCTGTTGTGCAGCACGAAGTCGGCCGCCGGCACGGCCAGCAGCACGCCGGTCATGCCACCGATGGTGAAGGTGATCATGAAGCCGACCGTCCACAGCATCGGCACCTCGAACTTGATGCGGCCGCGGTACATCGTGAACAGCCAGTTGAAGATCTTGGCGCCCGTCGGGATCGAGATGATCATCGTCGTGATGCCGAAGAAGCTGTTCACGCTGGCACCCGAGCCCATCGTGAAGAAGTGGTGCAGCCAGACGAGGTAGGACAGGATGGTGATGACGACCGTGGCATAGACCATGGACGCATAGCCGAACAGCTTCTTGCGGCTGAAGGTGGACACCACCTCCGAGAAGATGCCGAACACCGGCAGCACCAGGATGTAGACCTCGGGGTGGCCCCAGATCCAGATCAGGTTCACATAGAGCATGGCGTTGCCGCCAAGGTCGTTGGTGAAAAAGTTGGTGCCCAGATAGCGGTCGGCCGTCAGCAGCGCCAGCGTTGCGGCCAGCACGGGGAAGGTCGCGACGATGAGCACGTTGGTGCACAGCGACGTCCACGTGAAGACAGGCATCTTCATCATCGTCATGCCCGGCGCGCGCATCTTGATGATGGTGGCGATCAGGTTGATGCCCGACAGCGTCGTGCCCACGCCTGCGATCTGCAGTGACCACAGGTAGTAGTCCACCCCGACATCCGGGCTGGCGAGAATGCCCGACAGCGGCGGATAGGCCAGCCAGCCGGTCTTGGCGAACTCGCCGATGAACAGCGAGATCATGACCAGCACAGCGCCGCCGGCCGTCATCCAGAAGCTGAAGTTGTTCAGGAAGGGGAAGGCGACGTCGCGTGCGCCGATCTGCAACGGCACGACATAGTTCATGAACCCGGTCACGAAGGGCATCGCGACGAAGAAGATCATGATGACGCCGTGGGCCGTGAAGACCTGGTCGTAGTGGTGCGGCGGCAGGAAGCCGGCGTTGTCGGCGAAGGCCATGGCCTGGTGCGCCCGCATCATCAGCGCGTCCGCGAAGCCGCGCAGCAGCATCACCACGCCGAGGATGATGTACATGATGCCGATCTTCTTGTGGTCGATGCTGGTGATCCAGTCGGTCCACAGATGGCCCCAGAGGCGGAACTTGGTGATCAGCGCGAACACCAGCGCGCCGCCCAGCACCACGGCAATGAAGGTGGCGATGAGGATGGGCTCGTGCAGCGGCAGCGAGTCCCAGCCGAGGCGGCCGAGGATGGGATGCAGCTGATCGAGCGTCTGGTGTTGGGCAACGACGGGATTGGACATCGGTCGGTCTCAGTTCTTCAGCGCGACGGGTGAAGCCTCGGGGGCTTCGACAGGCAGGCCCAGCAGGTTGGTCGGCGTGCACAGCGCGGCCACCACCATGCGGTCGCGCCTGTTCCCTTCGGCATCGCGCCAGGGGCTGCGCATCGTGCTGGCCACGCCGCCCTTGCCGGCACCGCCGGCTGCGTCGATGGCCATCATCTGGCTGGCGCACATCTTCTTGCCGTCGACGCAGCGGTCGACGATGGCGCTCCAAAGGCCGGGCTCGACACTGGCGAAGCGGCGGATGGGCTCCTTGGTGCTGGGCTGCTCGAGCTTGAGGTAGTCGGCACGGGTCAGCGTGTTGCCGCCGGCCTTGTTGCCGTCGACCCAGCGCGCGAACTCTTCGTCCGTCAGGCCGTGGAACTTGAAGCGCATGTCCGAGAAGCCGGCACCGCTGTACTGGGCCGACAGGCCGTCATAGACGCCGGCCTTGTTGATGACGGCGTGCAGTTGGGTCTCCATGCCCGGCATCGCGTAGATCATGCCGGCCAGGGCGGGCACGTAGAAGGTGTTCATCACCGAGGTCGACGTGAAGCGGAAGTGGATGGGGCGGTCCACCGGCGCGGCCAGCTCGTTGACGGTCGCGATGCCCTGCTCGGGGTAGATGAACAGCCACTTCCAGTCCATGGACACCGCATAGACCTCCAGCGGCTTCACGTCGGCGGCGACGGGCCTGCCCTCGGCGATGCGGTCCAGCGGGCGGAAGGGGTCGAGCTTGTGGGTGCTGATCCAGGTGATGGCGCCCAACGCGATGATGATCAGCAGCGGCGCGCCCCAGATGACGAGTTCCAGGCGCGTGGAATGGTCCCAGTCCGGCGCGTACKTCGCCTCCTCATTGGACTGGCGGTAACGGTATGCAAAGAGCAGCGTCAACGCGATCACCGGGACGATGATCAGCAGCATCAGCAGCGTGGATGTGACGATGAGCTGGGCCTGCTGTTGCGCGATGTCGCCATGCGGCTTCATCACGATCCAATCGCAGCCAGACAAAGCGAAGCTGGCTGACAAGACCAGGGCGCTGTTGAGGAGAGACTTGTTGGGGTACATCCTGAGGCGCGCGCCAGGGTTAACGATCTTGCACGCAGCGATGGAATGTAARTTGATTGAGGTAAATCAACGATTGGACATTTTGTCCAAGGCACAGACGGAGACAAGCCCGAAATGGCAGTTGCAGGTAGTACTTTCCATAGCCCTCAATCGGGTCCCGTGACCACCCGGACGGACGAGGATCTGGCCCCCGGCGATATCGCAGTCGGCGTCATCATCGGCCGCGCGTCGGAGTATTTCGACTTCTTYGTCTTCGGCATCGCCTCGGTGTTGGTCTTCCCGCAGGTCTTCTTCCCCTTTGCCGACCGCCTGACCGGCACGCTTTACGCCTTCCTGGTCTTTGCGCTGGCATTCGTCGTCCGACCGGTCGGCACGCTGATCGGCATGTCCATCCAGCGCCATTTCGGCCGCTCCGCCAAGCTGACCGCCGCCCTCTTCCTGCTCGGCTGCTCCACGGTGGGCATGGGCCTGCTGCCCGGCTATGCCGAGGCCGGCAGCGCCGCCATCTGGCTGCTGGCGCTGGCCCGCGTTGGCCAGGGCCTGGCCTTGGGCGGCTCCYGGGACGGCCTGCCCTCGCTGCTGGCGCTGAACGCGCCGCCCGACCGCCGCGGCTGGTACGCCATGCTGGGCCAGCTCGGCGCGCCACTGGGCTTCTTCGTCGCCTCGGGCGTGTTCCTGTACGTGTTCGGCAGCCTGGACGCCAAGGATTTCCTTTCCTGGGGCTGGCGTTTCCCCTTCTTCACGGCCTTCGCGATCAACGTCGTCGCGCTGTTCGCCCGGCTGCGCCTGGTCGTCACGCACGAGTACGAGAAGCGCATGGAAGAGCAGGAACTCGACCCCGCCTATCTGCGCGAGCTGCTGCCGGCCCAGGGCCACCACATCGTCATCGGCGCCTTTGCCGCCCTGGCCAGCTATGCCCTCTTTCACCTGGTGAGCGTGTTCCCGCTGTCCTGGGTGGCGCTGTACGGCACCGAGGGGATCGAGGACTTCATGAAGATGGAGTTGCTCGGTGCGGCCTTCGCTGCCGTGGCCATGCCCATGTCCGGGCTGATCGCCGACAAGATCGGCCGGCGCAGCTACCTCGGCACCATGGCCCTGGCCATCGGCGTGTTCGCGCTGTTCGCCCCCTTCATGCTGGGCGGCGGCAAACCCGGCCAGGCCGCCTTCATCCTGATCGGCTTCGTGTTGCTGGGCCTGTCCTACGGCCAGTCCGCAGGCTCGGTGACGTCCAACTTCCTGCCGCACTTCCGCTACACCGGCGCGGCGCTGACGGCCGACATGGCTTGGCTGCTGGGCGCGGCCTTTGCGCCCGTCGTGGCCCTCTTCCTGTCCTCGCGCTTCGGCTTGGTGTCGCTCAGCCTCTACCTGCTGTCGGGCGTGGTTTGCACGCTGGTGGCGCTGCGGGTGAACAAGCGGCTGCAGGCGGCGGCCGTCGTTCAAGACTGAGGACCCGCGCTCCGGCAAAGGCGGGCTCTGGCCCGCCTTTATTTTGGCGCGACAGTTTCCTTTATCTGAAAGTTTCCATACACTTAGCCATCACGGAAACTTTAGAGCCGCCATGTCCCTGACCCTGCACTACCATCCGCTGTCCTCCTACTGCTGGAAGGTCCTGATCGCCCTCTACGAGAACGGTGCGCCGTTCGAAGCCCGCAATGTCAATCTCGGCGACCCGGTGGCACGCACGGCCTATGCAGCGCTCTGGCCCACGGCCAAGATCCCGCTGCTGGTCGACGGAGACCGCGTGGTGCCCGAGACCTCCATCCAGATCGAATACCTGGACCGCCGCCACCCCGGCCGCGTGCAGTTGCTGCCCGATGACTTCGAGGCGCAGCTGGAGGTGCGCTTGTGGGACCGCGTCTTCGATCTGCACGTGATGACGCCCATGCAGCGCTTCATCGCCCAACAGCTGCGCCCCGAGGCCGAGCGCGACGCGGCCACGCTGACCGGCACTGTCAACGACTTGGGGCTGGCCTACGACCTCATCGAACGCCGCCTCGGCGACCGCGAGTGGGCAGCAGGCGAGTCCTTCACGATGGCCGATTGCGCAGCTGCACCGGCTCTGTTCTATGCCGCCATCGTGCGGCCCTTCTCGCCCGCGCACGCCAAGCTCAGCGCCTATTTCGAGCGCCTGCTCGCCCGCCCCTCGGTCTGGCGCTGCATCGTCGAGGCTCGCCCGGTCTTCCAGTACTACCCTCTGCGCCATGCCCTCCCCGCTCGCTTCCTCGCCGACTGACGCGCGCCTGGACCGCCTCTTCGCGGCGTTGGCCGATGGCAACCGGCGCGCGATGGTCGACCAGCTCAGCCGCGGGCCGGCCTCGGTGTCGGACCTCGCCAAGCCCTTGAGCATCGCCCTGCCCTCGGCGCTGAAGCATCTGGCGGCACTGGAAGCGGGCGGCCTTGTGCAATCGGACAAGGCCGGTCGCGTGCGCACTTACCGCATCGCGCCCGATGCCTTTGGCGGCCTGGAGGACTGGGTGGCCACGCGCAAGGCGATGTGGCATCGCCAGTTCGACGCCCTCGACGCCCTTCTCGAAGAACAGGACAAACAACCGTGACGACGACTCCCGCTGCCCACACCAGCTTCGTGCTGGAGCGCCGCTTCAAGGCCTCGGCCACCCGCGTGTTCGCCGCCTGGGCCGACCCGGCCACCAAGCAGCGCTGGTCCGACTGCCATGCCGAGATGAACGCCACGGAGTTCAGCATGGACTTCCGCCCCGGCGGGCAGGAGATCTACCGCAGCGCCCTGCCCGACGGCACCCAGTTGGCCGTCGACAAGGTGTTCCTGGACATCGTGCCGCAGGCGCGCATCGTCTTCGCCTACTCGATGGCGGCGGATGGCCGCGCGCTGTCAGCCTCACTGGTCACGGTGGAATTCGCCAACAGCCCGGCTGGCTCGACGCTGAAGCTGACCGAGCAGCTCGCCTATCTCGACGGGCACCAGGACCTGGAGCAGCGCCGGCGTGGCACCGAAGAAGGCCTCGACCGGCTGCTGCTGGAAGTGGACGCCGCTTAACCGAACGCCTGGCGCGYGTTCTGGAACATCCGCAACCAAGGGCTGTGCAGCGCGCGGTCGCCGCTGGTCCAGCTCATCTGCACGTTGCGGAACACGCGCTCGGGGTGAGGCATCAGCGCGGTGAAGCGGCCGTCGGCCGTCGTCACCGAAGTCAGGCCGCCCGGGCTGCCATTCGGGTTGAACGGATAGGCCTCGGTCGCCTGGCCGTGGTTGTCGACAAAGCGCATGGCGGGGATGACCTTGGCTGCATCGCCCTGGCGCGCGAAGTTCGCAAAACCCTCGCCGTGAGCGACGGCGATGGGCGCGCGGCTGCCGGCCATGCCCTTGAAGAAGACGCTGGGCGAATCCAGCACCTCGACCAACGCGAGGCGGGCCTCGTACTGCTCGCTCTGGTTGCGCGTGAAGCGCGGCCAGGCGTCGGCGCCCGGGATGATGGGCGCGAGTGCGGCCAGCATCTGGCAGCCGTTGCAGACGCCCAGGGCCAGGGTGTCGGAGCGGGAGAAGAAGGCACGGAACTGCTCGGTCAGCACCGGGTTGAACATGATGCTGCGCGCCCAGCCTTCGCCGGCGCCCAGGGTGTCGCCGTAGCTGAAGCCGCCGCAGGCCACAAAGGCTGCAAAGCCGTCCAGCTTGACCGCGCCCGACTGCAGGTCGCTCATGTGCACGTCGAAGCTGTCAAAGCCGCCCAGCGACATCGCGTAGGCCATCTCGACATGCGAGTTCACGCCCTGCTCGCGCAGGATGGCGACCTTGGGGCGGGCGCCAGTCGAGACGAAAGGCGCCTCGGGCGTGAACGTCAGGTGCACGTGCAGACCTGGGTCATCCGCCTTGCCAGCCGCCGCGTGTTCAGCATCGGCGCCGGCCGGGTTGTCGCGCAGTTTGGCGATCCGCCAGCTCACCTCATCCCAGGTCTGCTGCAGCGCCGTGAGGTCAGCAGCAAAGACCTTCTTCGCATCGCGCCAGACTTCCATCTGTCGCGCCGCATTCGGCTTGGCCACGACATGCGAATGCTTGGACAGGCCATGCGCGCGCAGCACCTGCATGACGGCGTCGCGGTCGGCCGCGCGCACCTGGATCAACGCGCCCAGTTCCTCGCTGAACAGCGCGCGCAGCGTCAGCTCCTCGCGACGGGCGCTGACCTGGGCGGCCCAGTTCTTGGAGTCGCCCATGTCGGCGCGGCTGTCGCTGATGCCGTCCCCTTCGGTGACCAGCATGTCCACGTTCAGGCTCAGGCCGGTCTGGCCAGCAAAGGCCATTTCGCAGGCAGCCGCCCACAGGCCGCCGTCCGAACGGTCGTGATAGGCCAGCAGCTTGCTCTCGGTGCGCAGTTCGTTGATGGCATTGACCAGCGAAACCAGCAGCTTGGGCTCGTCCAGGTCGGGCACATCGGCGCCGAACTGGTTCAGCGTCTGCGCCAGGATCGATCCGGCCATGCGGTGCTGGCCCTGGCCGAGGTCGATGAGGATGGCGCACGAGTCCTCGCGCTGCCATTCCGGCGTCAGCGTGCCGCGAACGTCGGCGATGCTGGCAAAGGCCGTGACGATCAGCGACACCGGCGCGGTGACCTGTTGGCCATCCCACTTGGTGCGCATCGACAAGGAGTCCTTGCCGACCGGGATCGAGATACCCAGCGCCGGGCACAGCTCCATGCCGACGGCCTTGACCGTGTCGAACAGCGCAGCGTCTTCACCCGCTTCGCCGCAGGCGGCCATCCAGTTCGCGCTGAGCTTCACGCGCGGCAGCTCGAAGGGCGCGGCCAGCAGATTGGTGATGGCCTCGGCCACGGCCATGCGGCCGGAAGCCGGCGCGTTGACGGACGCCAGCGGCGTGCGCTCGCCCATGCTCATGGCCTCGCCGGCAAAGCCGTTGAAGTCGGCCAGCGTGACGGCGCAGTCCGCCACCGGCACCTGCCAGGGGCCGACCATCTGGTCGCGGTGGTTCAGGCCGCCCACGGTGCGGTCGCCGATGGTGACCAGGAAGCGCTTGGCTGCAACGGTCGGGTGGCGCAGCACGTCAAACGCCGCCTGCTCCAGCTTGACGCCGGACAGGTCCAGCGCGCCGCCGCTGCGGACCACACGTGTCACATCGCGCTGCATCTTGGGCGGCTTGCCCAGCAGCACGTCCATCGGCATGTCGATGGGGTGGTCGGTGACTTCCGTATCGCCATCCACCAGCTTCAGGTCACGCTCCTCTGTGACGACGCCGACGACGGCGAACGGGCAACGCTCGCGCGCGCACATCGCGGCAAAGCGGTCCAGGCTGCCGGGCGCAATGGCCAGCACATAGCGCTCCTGGCTCTCGTTGCACCAGATTTCCTTGGGCGCCAGGCCCGACTCTTCCAGCGGCACCTTGCGCAGATCGAAGCGCGCGCCGCGGCCCGCGTCGTTGACCAGTTCGGGGAAGGCRTTCGAGATGCCACCCGCGCCGACGTCGTGGATGGCCAGCACCGGGT
>NZ_JBFUMO010000122.1:0-12703 GCF_054049355.1 Roseateles sp. P5_E11
GGCATGGTGTTGCGCGAAGGCGCGCTCGAACAGGGCCTTTTTGCTCTGGATCTCTGGGTTGGCGTCCAGCACCAGCAGCTTGGCGCGCGGCTTGGCGCGACGCAGATACGAKGCGATCAGGCAGGCCCGCTCATAGGGCCCTGGCGGGCAGCGATAAGGCGCCTTGGGAATACTCATCAGCACGACACCGCCATCGGGCAGGGCTTGCAGCTGGCGGCGCAGCGCCAGCGTCTGGGCGCCGGCCTTCCAGGCATGCACGGCACGGCCGCTGTCGAAGGCGGCGGCGAGGCCGGGCACGGCGTCGTTCATGAAGTCGATGCCGGGCGACAGGATCAAGCGGTCCCAGCCCAGGGTGCCGCGGTCGGCCAGCTGCAGGGTCCTGGCCGCGGGGTCGATGCCCACGACCTCGCCGCGCAGGCGCTTGACGCCCTGCGCTTCCAGCCCGGCATAGCCGTGGCTGATGCTGAGCGGGTCCCGCACGCCACCGATGACGAGGTTGGACATCGGACAGGAGATGAAGCCCTCGTTGCGCTCGACTAGCGTCACCTCGACCGCCGCGCCACCCCAGAGCTTCAGATAGCGGGCAGCGGTCGCGCCGCCAAAGCCACCGCCCACGACGACGACTCGGGCCACCGGGCCTGATGGCGTCGCGCAACCCGCCAGCGTCMGGCCACCGGCCGCGATCAATTGGCGCCGCGCAATCATGGCTTGGCCTGCGCGGCGAAGTAGGCGGCGACCAGGCGCAGCTGCTCCTCGGTATAGCCCTTGACGATCTGCGGCATGACGGTGCCGGCTTGCCGCCCGCTGCGGTAGTCGGCGAGCAGCTCCAGCATCACGTCGGCCTTCATGCCGGCCAGCGGCGGTATCGCCTGGTTGCGTGGTCGGCCGTTGTTGGCATGGCAGTTGGCACAGGTGGCCGCAAGGCTGCGGCCGACATTGAGGTCTTGCGCCAGCGCCGGGGCGCAGAGCAACAGCAGCAACCAAGCCTTCATTCACAACTCCTCAGAGTTTGTGCGAGCGGTCTCCGCGACTGAATCCGAGCGCATCGAAAGTACCGCTCAGCGGCGCGAAGCCGATCACCTTGAACAGCTCGCCCATCTCATGCTCGGCCAGCAGGCGGTGGGCCATGGCGCGCTCGCCCAGGCTCGCCCCGTGCAGCAGATCGGCGATACYGCAGTTGAGCAGGAAATTGGCCTGGCTGGTGTAGCCCAGCACGACAAGGCCGGCGTCCTGGCCGGCCAGCGCAATGCCGGTGAAGTTGACGTGGGCCGTGATGTCCTTGTCGCCCACGGCCACCAGCGGATCGGCATCGGCGAGGTGGCCCTGATGGCACATCAGCGTGCCGCCGTGGCGCTGCGGGTGGTAGTACTCGGCTTCGGGGAAGCCGTAGTCGATGAAGAAGGCGGCGCCGCGTTTCAAGGTCCGGGCGAGGGTCGCAACGAAGGCCTCGCTCTGCGGGTGGATCTCGGTGACGGTGCCCGGCACCATGCCCGCCTCCAGCGGCGGGCGCAACATGCTGGCACGGTCTTCAAAGGCAAAGCCCTCGCCCGCCGAGACCACACCGCGCTCGCGCCAGACCTGGCCGTCGAAGGCAAGGAGCTGGACCGGCATCGCATCCAGCACCTCGTTGCCGATGACGACGGCCTCCAGTTCGGCGGGCAACGCGTCCAGCCAGTCGACGCGCCCCCCCCAATGCGAAAGGCGTTCGCGCTGGCGCTCGCGCAGTTCGGCCGACAGCTCCACTATTGCGTAGCGTGCCAGGCCCGCGCCCAATGCATCCAGCTCCGCGATCAACTGGGCCGCCAGTGCACCCGAGCCGGCACCGAACTCGATGACATCGCGGCAACCGCTGGCGTCCATGGCCTGAGCGAGCTGGCGGGCCAGCGCCCGACCGAACAGCGGCGACATCTCGGGTGCCGTGACGAAGTCCGAGCCCTCGCTGGGCATCTGGCCGAACTTGCGCCGGCCGCCGGCGTAATAGCCCAGGCCCGGCTCGTACAGGGCCATGCTCATGAAACGGTCGAAGCCCAGCCAGCCGCCGGCTGCGGCGATCTCGGCGTGGATCTTGTCGGCGAGCTTCACCGCGCCATTCATCGAGCTTTCACCCAGGCTTCGAACTCGGCCAGCGGCATCGGCGCGCCGACCAGCTCGCCCTGGAACTGCTGGCAGCCCCAGCCAGCCAGCAGCTGCCATTGGGCCGCGGTGCGCACGCCTTCGGCCGTGACGGTCAGGCCCAGGCCGACGGCCATCTGCACGATGGCCCGCGTGATGGCCTGGGCACCGACATCGTCGGGCAAGCGGGCGACGAAGCCCTGGTCGATCTTGAGCTTGTCCAGCGGCAGCTCCGTCAGGTGGGCCAGCGAGGTGTAGCCGGTGCCGAAGTCGTCGACCGACACCGTCAGCCCGAGAGCACGCAGCTGGGCCAGCGTCGCCGGTGCATGCGTGATGTCGTCGATGAGCATGCGCTCGGTCAGCTCCAGCTCCAGCCATTGGCCTTGCGCGCCGGACTCCTGCAACACGCGCTTGACCGTGTCGGCAAAGCCATCGAGATGGAACTGGATGCGCGACAGGTTGACGGCGATGCGCATGGCGCCATGGCCGCGGGTCAGGCCGTTCTCGCGCCAGCGCCGTGCCGTTGCGGCGGCTTCGCGCAGCACCCATTCGCCGAGGTTGAGCATCAGGCGGTGGCGCTCGGCAACGAAGATGAAAGCGTCCGGCGCCAGCAGGCCACGCCGCGGGTGGCGCCAGCGCAGCAGCGCCTCGGCGCCCGACAGCTGACCCGTCGTCGCCTCGACCTGGGGCTGGAAGAAGAGTTCGAACTCGTTGCGCGTCAGGCCTTGGGCCAGCTCGGCTTCGAGCACGATGTCGGCATAGGCGGCCTCGGCCAGCGAGGATTCGAAGAACTGGTAGGTCGCACGGCCACGGGCCTTGGCGAGGTACATGGCCGTGTCGGCATGCTGGATGAGGTCATCCGCCTGCCGGCCGTCGTCCGGGTAGACGGCCACGCCGATGGAGGGCGTGACCGACAACGCCCGGCCATCGGCCTTGACGGGCACTTCGACGACCGACAGCAGGGCCTCCAGCACGACGACGATGTCGGCGCGACTGGTCAGGTCGCTCAGCAGCACGATGAACTCGTCGCCACCGAAGCGGCCGACGAGGTCGCTGTCGCGCAGCGCACCGACGATGCGCTCGGACACCGTCGTCAGCACCTGGTCGCCCTCGAGATGACCCAGGGAATCGTTGACGCGCTTGAAGTTGTCCAGGTCGATGAAGAGCAGGGCCAGCATCTCGCCCTTGCGCTCGGCGCGGCGCATCTGCAGGGCCATGCGGTCCATGAAGGCCGCGYGGTTGAGCAGGCCGGTCAGGACATCGTGATGGGCCAGGTGCTGGATGCGCGCCTCGTTGGCGAGACGGTCGCTGATGTCGCGCACGACGGCCATGCGCAGCTGCTCGCCGTCGCGCTCCATCGTGCGCATGATGAGCTCGACCGGAATGCGTGAGCCGTTGCAGTGCGTGACGGCGGTCTCGTAGCGAAGCTCCTGCCCTCGCAACATGACCTCGCGGACCTTGGGCAGTTCGTCGGCGTCGACATAGGACAGCACGTGCTTGCCGATCAGTTCGTCCGCCGACCAGCCCAACATCTTGCACAGGGGCTGGTTGACGTCGGTCATGATGCCGTCGCGGTGGAAGAGGATGCCCTCCACCGTGGCCTGCATGAACTTGTCGAGCCTGGCCTCCGATTCCCGCAGCCGGCGCTCGGCCAGGCGATGGCGCGTGATGTCGTAGACCAGGACCCAGCTGCCCAGCAGCGTGCCCTGGCTGTCGAACTGCGGAATCAGGTGGATCTCGAGGAAGGACAGCTTGCCGCCGGGCTGGATCAGCTCGCGCTCGTAGACGACGGGCTTGAGGTCGCGCACCAGTTGTTCGACCGACACGCGCACATGCTCGTAGGCCTCGGATCCGACGATCTCGCTGAAGTGCTTGCCGACGATGGAGTCCTGCGTCAGCTTGAAGGCCTCGGCATAGCCACGGTTGGCAAAGAGGCAACGATGGTCGGCGGCACCGTACAGCGCGATCCAAGCCGGCACATGATCGGCCAGCATGCGAAAGCGCGCCGCGTCCAGGGCCTGGCGCTCGAGGTCGAGTTCCTTGGGCGAACTCATGTGCTTCCCATCGTGCGTCGGGCCAGGCACAGGTCGTCCCAGGCACCGGCCTTGTCCGCAGGCGAGCGCAGCAGGTAGGCCGGGTGGTAGGTGACGATGACGGGCAGGTCGCGCCAACGGTGCACGCGGCCGCGCAGCTTGCCCAGGGGTTCGGTCAGGCCAGTCAGCCGGCGCGCCGCCTGCAGGCCCATGGCCAGCACGACGCGCGGGCGCAGCAGTTCGGCCTGGCGTGCCAGCACGGCCTCGCAGGCGTCCAGCTCGCCGGGCTGGGAGGCCCGGCCGCGCGGCGGGCGGCACTTGACGATCGGGGTTACGAAGGCGGTCGCTTCATCACCCGTGCGACGTTGGCCGGCGGCGCTCAGCATGCGGTCCAGCAGGCGGCCCGTATCACCGCCGAGCGCTTCGCCGGAGGCGTCGTCGCCTTCATCGGGCGGATCGGTGACGACCAGCCATTGCGCCTGCTGCAGGGCGCCGTTGCCGAAGACGGCGTTGCGGCGCTGCTCGCACAGGCCGCATGCCCGGCAACTCGAGACGGCCTCGCGCAGCGCCGGCATATCCAGGTTGGCGAAGCTCGACGGCGCCGACGGCGCCGCCACACGCACGATGACAGGCGGCGGCGCGGCAACGACGATGGGCTCGGGTTCGACCTCGATGACGTCGACGGGCTGCATCACCGCGCTCGCCGCCGGCAGCCGATAACCCATCTCGGCCAACATGGCCCGCTGGCGCAGATCCCAACTCATGCCGGCACCGACAGGCTCATGAGGATGGCATCTTCGCGCGGCCCCTGCTGCACCGGGTAATACGCGCGGCGCCTGCCAACCTCTGCGAAGCCGTAGCGGCGGTAGACCTCGCGAGCGCGCTCGTTGCCGACGCGCACTTCCAGCCACAGCTGCGTCAGGCCGCGGCGGCGGCATTCGCCCACCAGCCGGTCCAGCATGGCCACCGCCAGGCCGCGCCCCTGCCAGGCCGGCACAACGGTGATGTTGAGCAGGTGCATCTCGTCCACGCCCGGCATGGCGACCCAATAACCGAAAAGCTCGGCGCGCGGCCCGCGCAGCACCTCGGCCGGGTAGGCGGCCGCCAGCGAGTCGACGAAATTGCCATGCGTCCACGGCACCGGGTAGGCCTGGCGCTCGACGGCGATGATCTCGGTCAGGTCGGGCACCCGCATGGCCTCGGCCTCGAAGGGCGGCAGGCTGCGCTCCAGCAATGCGCTCATGACTTGAGTTCTCGCTCGGCCGTCGTCAGCGCAACCTTGTCGCGCACATAGACGGGCAGGGCCTCGGCCGCGTCGCGCATCTCGCCACGCTGCCAGGCGGCCAGAGCCAAGGTACCCAGGGCTGCAGCGCGCGAACGGGCCTGCGGCCAGGTCTGCGGCAACACGCCCAGGGCCTCGGCATATTCGGTCAGGGCCGTACCGGCGACGGCCGCGGGCGTCCCCCAATGCGCGGCCAGCGCCTCGGGCTTGTAGAGGGCGGGAGCTTCGACGGCGACCCAGGCGCCATCGGCCCAGCGGTAGCGGGCCGCATAGATCTCGCCGATACGCGCGTCCATCGCCACCCAGAGGTCGTCGCCAGCGCCTTGCGCACGGGCGTCCTCGGCGACCAGCATCAGGCTGTCAATGGCCAGCACCGGCCGGTCCAGCCCGAAGGCCAGGCCCTGCGCGACGGCGCAGGCGGTGCGCAGCCCGGTGAAGGCGCCGGGGCCCTGCCCGAAAGCGATGGCGTCCAGGTCGGCCATCGCGATGCCCGCGCCGGCCAGCAGGGCCTTGACCTCGGGCAGCATGCGTGCCGACGCCTGCGCCCCGCCCTGGGCCTCGAAAACCCGAGTCTGCCCCTCGGCCACGAGGGCCAGGGCCATCGTGTCGGTGGAGCTGTCGAGAGCCAGGAGGGAGGGCATCAACCCAGTGTAACTTTCGGGTCATGCGCAGACAGGCGATGGGATGGGTGTTGGCGGGTTGGATCCTGGGGGTACAGGCGGCGGAACCATTGCCGCTGTCGGTCCAGGTCGCGCTGCGCCAGGCCCAGGTGCCGGCCACCGCTCTGGGCGTGTTCGTGCAGGCCCTGGATGAACCCCGGCCCCGCCTGGCCTGGCAGCCAGACATGCCACTGAACCCCGCCTCACTGACCAAGCTCGTCACCAGCATGGCGGCGCTGGACACCCTGGGCCCGGCCTGGCAATGGCAGACGCCGGTCTGGCTGACCGAGGACGGCGGCCTGGCCATCCAGGGCAGCGGCGACCCACGCCTGTCCACCGAGCGCGTCTGGGGGGTGCTGAAGCGCCTGGGCATCAGCGAATTGCGCGGCCCGCTGCGCCTGGACCGCAGCGCCTTCACGCCCGGCGCCGCCGAGCCCGGTGACTTCGACAACGAGCCCTGGCGCGTCGGCAATGTGCTGCCCGAGGCCTTGCTGCTGAACTTCAAGGCGGTCAGCTACACGATCCGCGTCGAAGGCATGCAGGCCCGCATCAGCGCCGACCCGGCGTTGGACCCACCCCAGACCGTGCCGACGACGGCCGGGCCCTGCGGCGACTGGCGCGGCGCGCTGAAGCTGCAATGGGCCGCCGGCCAGCGCCCGCGCTTTGCCGGCAGCTATGCGGCGGCCTGCGGCGACCTGACCTGGACCCTGGCCGATCCCGACCCGGCCACCTACCCGGCGCGGCTGCTGGCGCTGATGCTGCGTGAAGCCGGCATCGCCTGGCGCGGCGAGGCCATCGTCGACGCACCAGCGCCCGCCAGCGCGCCCACGCTGCTGTGGCCCGGCCCGACGTTGGCCGAGGCGCTGCGCGATATGAACAAGGCCAGCAGCAATCTCACGGCCCAGCAGGTGTTGCTCAGCACCGCGCGCGCCGCTGGCGTGCCCGCGCCCTCACCCGACACGGCGGCAACCTGGCTGCAGGCCTGGCTGGACGCGCATGCCGGCACGACGCCACCGACCCGCGTGGTCAACGGCTCCGGCCTGGCCCGCGAGACGCGCATGAGCCCGGCCCAGCTGGCAGCGCTGCTGCGCTGGGCCTGGGGCCAGCCCTGGATGCCTGAGCTGTTGGCCTCGCTACCGGTGGCCGGGCTGGACGGTACGCTGTCACGCCAGCCCGGGCGCTTTGGCGCTGCGGCCGGGCGGGCGCATCTCAAGACCGGTTCGCTGCGCGACGTCGTCGCGCTGGCCGGCATCGTCGATGCGCCCTCGGGCAAGCGCTGGGTGCTGGTTGCCATCGTCAACCACCCACAGGCCCAGGCCGCGCGCGGCGTGCTGGATGCAGTATTGCGCTGGGTGGCGCAGGACGCGCCGGAGGGCAAGGCCGGGCGCTGACGCGCAGGTCAGGCGTCGCTCTCAGCGGCGTAGGGCTCGACGCCCTGGCCCGTGAACCAGGTGTCCCGCTCAGACACATGGCCGCCGCCGACAGCGTTGTAGTTCACCGTGAGTTCCTCATCGGCGGCAATGTCGCGGATGGCCACGAAGCGCAGCAGCCGCAACTCGACATCGGCCTCGTAGCGCATATTGGCCGGGTTCTCATGGTTGTACATGCTGCCGTAGCCGAGAGCCAGGCAATGGCCGCTTGTGGTGTGAGCCAGCACGCCCCAGTTGAAGAGCAGTTTTCTGACCTCCTCGGGAATCGACGTGTAGGAGCCGGTGAACAGCACGACAGGGCAGGCCTCGACGGTCTCCCCCTTGGCATGAGGCCGTGACGCATAGGCGCCGCGGCCTTTGGTCGTGCCCGTGTCCTTGATGTAGACGCTGGGGGATTGGATGGTCATGAGGCGGATTCTCGCTATCCCCGCGCCCGAGCTTGCGCAGCGAGAACCGCGCCGCGGTAGGAGGCCACCTACCGGCAGCTTCAACGGCGTCCGACCATCCGCGACGGGCCGCCTCACTAAAGTGCACTGACGAGATGGGGCGCCGCTCCATCCCTGACAGGAGCCGCTATGTCCTTCCTGCTCTATATCGTTGGCCTGGCCGTGCTGCTGGGCGGCTTGGCCTGGGCCCTGATCACGGCCGGCCTGGCCGCCACCTATGTCGCCATCGCCTGTCTCATCGTCGCCGGTGTCGGCATCATGATGGCCGTGTCCCGCACCCGGGCCAAGGATCCGCCGGCCTGACGTCAGGGCGCCGCCGGCGGGCGGCCGAAGGCATCGGGCCGCGGAATCGGCAGATTTCCATCGACGCGCCCGGCCACGCTCGTGCCTGCCGCGCCCGCCATTCGCGCAGCGCCGCTGCCATTCGCCCACTTCAGCCGGCCATTCGCCCGCCAGCCGGGTCGAAGCCAGGAGATCGGCCCGAGCATGGCCGTCATGAACCTCCGACGCACCCTCCGCGACAACCGCGGCTTCATCCTCTTCCTGCTCAGCTTCGCGCTGTTCCGCACCGCGGTGGCCGATTGGAACCCCATCCCCTCGGGCTCGATGCGGCCGACGCTGCTGGAAGGCGATGTCGTGCTCGTCAACCGCCTGGCCTATGACCTCAAGCTGCCGCTGACCGACGTCGTGCTGCTGCCGCTGGGTGAGCCCCAGCGCGGCGATGTCGTCACGCTGAGTTCGCCGGCCGGCGGCACGCGGCTGATCAAGCGCATCRTCGGCCTGCCGGGCGATCGCGTCGAGATGCGCGACGACGTGCTGATCCTCAATGGAACGCCGCTGAGCTACAGCGGCAACCAGTCTCATGGCGAGGCGGTGGCGCCCGGCTGGGTCGTTGACGCGGTGCGCGCCACCGAGGACCTTGACGGCCGGCCCCATGCTGTCCAGTTCCTGCCGGCCCTCAGCGCGCGGCGCAACTTCGCCGAGCTCACCGTGCCGGCAGGGCAGTATTTCCTGCTCGGCGACAACCGCGACAACAGTGAGGACTCGCGCTTCATCGGCACGGTGCCACGCGAGAAGCTGATCGGTCGGGCCCATCACGTCATCGTGGCGGCGGACTGGCTGGGCGAGGACGGCTGGCGGATGGCGCCGCGCTTCGAACGCTGGGTGTCGGCGATCCGCTGAGTGCATGCTTGTCGCAGGCCGTGACCAAGCCCACACCTTTTGCGCCGCCCATCGACTGGCGCCCGTCGAAAGCCGAAGAAGCGGTGTTTTTCGGCACGGGTTTGAGGTGCGGCGGTTCTATCTTCGCGGCCATGACATCCCGCCGCCACCGCCGCTCGCTCCCGCTGCCCAGCTTCGGCCCACGCCGCGTCAGCTGCCCCGAGGGGTCGGTGCGGCTGGTGATCGAGGAGCAGTGGACCTGCGAGGAACGCCCGATGCAGGCCGAGCTGCAGCTGCTGGAGCGCTTCTCGGCGCTGATGGCCGCCCAGGGCTGGCCCGCGCATGTGTCACGCATGGCCTATGACCGCATCTACGCTGGCGAGCGCTTCGGCTTCGCCAAGCGAGCCGGCCGGGGCGAACTCCCTGCCCTGGCACGAGAGCTGATCCTGTGCTGGCGCGCCAACCGCAGCGAGCCAGTGCAGGGCTGAGTCTCAGGCCGCTCGCGTGCCCTGCGGGGGCTGCTGGTCAAGCACCTGCGCAACATGGATCTGTGCCCGTAGCGCAGAACGGTAAGGCTTTGTTCAGTCCGGTTAATGGCGCAAGGATTGCTCACAGCTCGGTACGTTCGTCCGTGAAGGACTGCCTACATTCGCACCACTTTCTTATCCACGAGACTACCGATGTCGAGACTTTCGCCCCTGATCGTCGCCAGCAGCGTCATGTTGCTGAGCGCTTGCGCCACCAAGGATTTCGTCAAAGAGACAGTCGCTCCGGTGCAGACCAGCGTGGACGGCCTCGGCACCCGGGTGCAGGCGCATGACGAGGGCCTCAAGGCCCTGGATGGCCGGCTGCAGGGCAGCGAGGCACGCATGCTGGCCCTTCTGCAGCAGGAGGCTGCAGCGCGAACCCAGGCCTTCAACAACCTGCCCAAGCCGCCCGGTCTGCTGATGAGCACCGTGCTGACCGATGACAAGGTCAAATTCAAGTCGGGCCGCTTCCAGCTCACCGAGCAGGCTGGCCAGGAACTCGATCAACTCGTCGCCAAGCTCAAGGCCGACAACCAGCCGGTGTTCATCGAAATCCAGGGCCACACCGACGCGACCGGCAGCGACACGATCAACCAGCAACTGGGCCTCAAGCGAGCCGAAGCCGTGCGCCTGCACCTGTCTCGCGCCGGCTTGCCGCTGGCGCGCATGGCTACGATCAGCTACGGCGAATCTGCGCCCCTGGCCGACAACAGCACCCGCGAAGGCCGCAGCACGAACCGGCGGGTTCAGCTGATAGTGATGCGCTGAGCTGGAGGGGAAGCCGCAACGCGATTGCGGCACTACAGCTGGACAACGACCAAGCCGCAGGCAGAAGCGACGCTTGAGCGCATCGCGCTCCCTTCCTGCGGCTGAACTGTTCCTGAAGCGGTGGCCAGACTGAAGAGGCATTGGGCGTTGATACCGCGTCCCAGCCCACTGTGTCGTCCGCCGCGGAGGAGACTATTTCGCGGGCGAGAAAGAGGTTGGCGCCAAGAACGAGTTGTCCATCTTCGCAACAATCGGTCCTGCTGCCTCGCTCGCCTTTCTGACCTCGACCCATTCGGGATCGGCGACAAACTTGCTCCACTTGACCTCACGATCGGCCAGGCTCTCCCAGACAAGCATGTAGGTGAGCGCGTTGCTGTCAGGTCCGACTGCCGTCGTCCAATATCCGAGTTGACGAATTCCCAGCCGGTTCCAGATGCCCACGGTGTGATCGCGAAATCTTGCAAGAACGTCGGGTAGCCGGCCAGGCATTGCCGTATAGACGCGCAGTTCGTAGATCATCGACATCAGTCCTGGGAAGATTGTTGCGAGTTGACGGGGTGGCGGGCGTGACCGCCAGGCTCACATTGTGCTGTCCAAGCGCGCGTGCTGGCGTCGCCGGGAAGACGCCTGCCAAGAAAGCGGGCAAGTTGAAGGGGCGTCCTGGACCGGGTTGCTGCCGACTTCCAGCCGTGGCGACGCCGAGCTTGCGGACGGCCCGGTGCTACAGTGCGCCGCTCGTTCACCCCGCCGCCGGTCAGTGTCCGCCTCGACACCCAAGCCTTCCCAGCCGACGAAAAGTCGTCGTCACAGATTGCCCACGCTCGCTGACGTCGCGCGAGAAGCTGGCGTGTCGGATGTCGCGGCCTCCTGCGCGCTCAACGCCGGCAAAGGCTCGACGCGCGTATCCATGGAGACGCGCGAACGGGTGCTGGCGGCGGCGGAGCGCCTGCGCTACCGGCCAAACGCGACGGCACGCGCACTCAGCCGTCAGCGGGCCAACGCCATCGGCTTCGTCGCGAACATTGCCAATGAGGAGCCCAACCTCTACTTCCTGGAGGTGTTCAACGGCGTTGTGCGGGGCGCGACGGAGGCCGAGCAGGCCACATGCGTCTTCCCGCTCAGCGGCTGGGAAGAAGCGCCCAAGCGCATCCCCGCGCTGTGCGACGGCCGCGTCGATGGGCTGGTCGTGCTGGCGCCGTATCTGGAAGATGACAGCACGAGCTGGCTGCCTCCCCATACGCCCTTGGTCACGATCCATGCGGGCATGCAGCTGCAGGGCCAGGTGAACGTCGAGGCGGACGACGAGGCGGGCGGCTTTGGCATCGTGCGCCACATGCTTGAACTCGGCCATCGCCATATCCTGTGCGTGGGCGGGCCGCCGCACACCAAGGGTGCGGACCGCCGTGTCGAGGGCTTCTTGCGCGCGCATGCCGAAACCGGCGTAGAGGTCGCTGCCGACCATGTGATCCGTACCTGGTTCACCGTGCAGGGCGGCCGACAGGCGATGGAGACGTGGCTGCAGGGCCACCGCGGTGAACGGTTGCCCGAGGCCATCTTCTGTGGCAACGACGCCATCGCGTTCGGTTGCATGGAAGCGCTGGAGGCGCGAGGGCTGAGCGTGCCTCGGGATATTTCGATCGCTGGCTTTGACGATACCTTGCTGGCCCGCACCCTGCGCATGACGACCGTGCGCCAGCCCCTGCTCGAAATGGGTCGTCAGGCGGTCAACGTCCTCATGCAATTGATCGAGGCGCAGCGCAGTGGACAGATGTACGAGGGCCCGCGCAATATCGTCCTGCCCGTCGAGATCCTTCCCGGCCGGACTTTGATCGCCCCTGCGCGCGGCGCGATGCTGACGATCTCCTGAAGCTGTAAGCAGGTGCAGCGGCGCCGATGGGTTTCCCCTAATTAGTTCGGTTGTCGGCCGAATTAAGATGACCTCGCGGCGCTGCTGCAATTTTTTCGCCGAAATGATTCGGCGTCGAATCAATCCTCGCATGGTGCTCACGCCGACCTGCCAAGCCTCGGACCACCCGGATCGACCGGCGGCGGTCGCCATGCACGCCCACACCACGTCGAGCAGCCGCGGGCCATCCTGCCCGCGCCGTTTTGAGCCCAGCCTGGCCCGCAGGACCTGGTGCTGGCACTGCCTCCGGCAGTCCATCGATGTCGTCGGGATGTAGCCATGCATTGAAGCTGCATCTTTCACAACGCTCGTGACCGGAGGAGACAACCGGCCGAGCACTTTTCAACCTTGAAAGGTAGAACATGAGAACCTTGATACC
>NZ_JBFUMO010000123.1:0-12675 GCF_054049355.1 Roseateles sp. P5_E11
GGTGTCGGCGTAGCGCTTGTTGGTCACATTGTCGACGTTGAGGCGGAACAGCAGCGCGTCCTCGACGACGGTGTATTCGGCCATCAGGTTGCCGATGATGAACTTGGGCGCGTAGAAGCCGGGGTTGCGGTTGGGCTGCTGACCGCTGCGAGCGTTGAAGCCGCCGCCAACGCGCCATTGCGGCGTGATCTTGTAGGTCGTCCACAAGCTGCCGGAGTAGCGCGGCGTCAGCGACGGGCGCGTGCCCTCGCCTTCCGCGCCTTCGGCACCGATGTCGATGATGGCCGTCGGCATCCAGGTGAAGGTGCCGAAGACTTCCCATTCCGGCGTGATGCGGCCGGTGATGTCGACGTCGATGCCCTGGGCGTGGCGCTTGCCGGACAGCACGACCAGATTGCTCAGCGGGTCGGTATTGCGCTCGTGCAGCTTGGTGGCGCGGAAGATGCCGAAACGCGTCGTCAGCCTGCCGTCGGCGCTGTCGTACTGGCCGCCCAGCTCGATGTTCACCGACTTCTCGGGCGGGATGTTGGCGTTGGTGGCGCTCAGCGAGTAGGTGTCGCCCGAGGTGTTGAAGGACGTCGCGCCCATCAGGTGGAAGGACAGCTGGGCATTCGGCTGGAACAGCACGGCGGCGCGCTTGCTCCACTCCGACACGTTCATCTGGTAGCTGTCGGTCGTTGAGCGAGCGATCTTGTCGTAGCCCGGCGTGCCGGTGGCGTTGTAGCTGTAGTTGAAGTTGTCGTAGTCGCCCTTGAGCTTGTCGTAGCGCAGGCCGGCGAGCAGCTTCCAGTGCGGCGTGAGTGACACCATGTCCTGCACGTAGGCGCCGGCAGAGCGGGAGGTGTACTCGCTCGCCTTCAGAGGTTGGCGGCGCGACTCGTCGATGCCGGCACCATCGTCGGGCGTGCCGGCCAGCGTGCTGGGCTTGGTGAGGCCCAGCGCCGCGTAGAAGGCCGCACGCTGAGCTGCCGTCAAGCCGGGGCTGTCGTTGTAGACCTGCTTCTTCTCCTGGGCGAAGTCCACGCCGGTCATGACATGGTGCTCCATGCCGGCGGCCTTGAACTTGGCGCTCAGGTCGCTCTGCACGGTGATGGTCTGCAGATCCTGGATCTTCAGCTGGGTGCCGCGAGCCAGCACGGTGTTGGGGCCGAAGGTCGCCAGTGACGCGGCAATGCCGCCCGGCTGCAGGGCTGCAGCTGCGAAGCGCACCGTGCCGGCGCGCTGGTCACGCGTGTAGGACGCATAGCGGGCCTTGGTGACCAGCTCGACGTTGGGGCTGAAGCGGTGCGTGTGCGAGCCCATCACGTAGTTGGCCGTGCCCTTGTTGCGGTCGCTGGCCAGCCCGAAGTAGGCGGTCGGTGCCAGCGGCAGCAGCGTCGTGGCGCTGCTCGGAGCGGTGGGCGTGGGCTTGATCCACGGCATGCCGTAGTTCATGCCGTTGTTGTTGTCCAGGGCGTACAGCGTGAGGGCGAACTCGTCGTCTTCGCCAATGCCCGTGCGCACCGAGCCGGCCAGCCCGGCCTTGTTGATCATGTTGCCCGAGCCGTCGTTGTCGGCGCGGTTGACCATGGTGCCGATGCGCCAGGCCGTCGTCTCGCCGCTGCGCTTGTTGAAGTCGCCGGTGACGCGCAGGCCGCCGTGGCTGTAGGCGCCGACGTTGATCTCGTTCTGGTCGGCCAGCACAGCCTGCTTGGTGACCTGGTTGACCGCGCCGCCGCTGGAGCCGCGGYCGAACATCAGCGCACCGGAGCCGCGCAGCAGCTCGACCTTGTCGAGGAAGAAGGTGTCGCGGTCGTAGAAGGCCGGGTCGCGCATGCCGTCGATGAAGATGTCACCGGTGCTCTGCAGCGAGATGCCGTGGATCTTGATGTCTTCCTCGCCGCCTTCGGCCGCCTGGAAGGTGATGCCGGCGGTGTTCTTCAGCACTTCCTTGACGTTGTCGAGGTTGCGGTCGTCGATGAGCTTCTCGGTGACGATGGTCAGGGACTGCGGGATGTCGCGGATGTCCTGCTTGCCCTTGCCGATGCGCGTCTCGGTGGCCTGGTAGCCGTCCTTGCCTTGCGGCTCGGCAGTGGCTTTGGCGCGCACGGTGGGCAGCACGCTTTCTTCCTTGGCGGGCGCTTTCTGTGTGGGCGCGGTCTGGGCCAGGGTGGCCGTGGCCAGGCCGAAGCCGGCGGCCAGCGCGCCCAGGGGTAGCAGCGCCTGCGTCTTCGACTTGTTCGATTTGTTCTTGCGGGACATGGATTTCTCCGAGGGATCGTGTTGAATGGGCATGGCTTTGCCCACGGCGGCGCAAGGCGCCGCCCACGGCATGGCTACTCAGGGAAAGGAGGTGGGGTCAGCGGTCGACTTCGTAGGACATCGGCGCGATGACCTCCCACTCGACGGGCTGCCCGTTCTCGGTGTATGGCGCGAAGCGGGCACTGCGCATGTCCTGCAGCGCCTGCTCGTCCAGGCGGGCGAAGCCCGAGGACTTCGCCAGGGTGATCTCACGCGGCTGGCCGCGCACGTCGACGATGACGCGCAGGTGCACGACGCCGGACTCGTGCAGCCGCTTGGACATCAGCGGCACCGTCATGCGCGGCTCCTTCAGATAGCGCACCGCACTGGCGGGGATCTGCTTGATCTGGGGGGCCGGTGGGGGTGTGATTGGAATGACGGGCGTTGGCGCCGTCTGCACCGGAATGACCGCCGGCGGCGGTGGCGGCAGGGCCGCGACTACAGGAGAGGGTGCGGGTGCGGCGGCGACGGCGATCAACGGCGGGTCCACCATCGTCAGCGCCGGCGCCTTCAGCTCCGGCATCGCCACCGGGGGCGGTGGCAGCGGCTTGGGCGGTTCGGCCGGTGCCACCAGGCGCACGACGACGGGTGCCAGGCGTGCCACCGTGCGGTGCACATCCTGCACCTGGCTCAGGCCCCACAGCCCCAGCAGATGCAGCGCCGCGATGCCCACCAGCAACAGGCGCCGGCTGCGCGACGGGCGCCCCATCTCGGCAAAGCTGAGCCGCGGTTCCGGCACTCGCAACGGCAGCACCACCGCCGGCCGCGATGGGACGGCGACCGGCACGGGAAGGGCCGGATTGGAGGCAACAAAGGCGAGGGCGGGCTTCACGAGCGAGACAGGACCGTGTTCGATGAAAAAATCTTAACACGAATGCGAACGATTCCTATTTGATGCGGCGTCGCGATGCTGCAGTCATGCGACACCGCTCTGGCGGTGGCCCGATATGCTCGCGGCCATGACCAAGATCCTCGTTCGTTGGCTGCTGCTCGCTGGCGCCCTGCTGCTGGTGGCTCACCTCTACCCCGGCGTCATCGTCAAGAGCTTCACATCCGCATTGATCGCGGCCTTCGTGCTTGGCTTGCTGAACACGCTGCTGCGGCCCATCCTCGTGCTGTTGACGCTGCCGGTGACGGTGCTCAGCCTGGGCCTCTTCCTCTTCATCATCAACGCGCTGATGTTCTGGATGGCCGCCACGGTGCTGGATGGCCTGGCCGTGACGGGCTTCGCCGCCGCGCTGATCGGCTCGCTGATCTACAGCCTGTGCGGCATGGTCATCGACGTCGTCGTCGAGCGCGTGTTCCCTGGCGACTGAAGCCCCTCGCCCAGTCCCGCGCCGCTGAACGCGGGCGGGCCTGATCGGTCCCCCGAGGGGACGGCGATGCTTGCAGCATTGAGCCGCAAGCACATCGCCACAGCGGGCCGGCTCGGGAGCGGCCCAGCGCTCGGCCCGCAAACTGAAAACTCAGCGGCAGACGAAGTCCAGGCTGGCCGCCGCGAAGCCGGCCAAGTCCTCGCGCGCATCGCCAGCGCGGGCGCGCAGTGCCATCGAATGCAGCACCGCCGATGCGAGCTGGGCGCGCATCGCCACATCGGTGCCGGGCGGCAGCTCGCCGTCGGTCACTGCCCGCTGCAGACGCGCCTCGAAAGCGGTGTTGAAACCGCGCAGCGAATCGCCGAGCTGCTGGCGAATGGCTTCGTCCCGCGGCGCCTCGGTGGCCGCCGTGCCAATCAGCAGGCAACCCCGCGCGGCCTCGTCGGGCGGGTAGTAGAGCTGCAGCGCCAACTCGTAGACGCGCAGCAGGCCATCGCGCAGCGAACGGTCCGCCAACGCCGCGGCGATGGCGGCATTGGATTGCTCGGTATACAGGCGCAGCGCCAGCAGATAGAGGGCGTGCTTGTCCCCGAAGGCGCCATACAGGCTGGGCCGGTTCAGGCCGGTGGCATGGCTCAGGTCATCCAACGACGTCGCTGCATAGCCGCGCTGCCAGAAGGCCAGCGTGGCCTGCGCGAGCGTGGCCTCGGTGTCGAAGCTGCGTGGCCGCCCGCGAGGGCGCGGGGTTGGCTTGGCCTCATCTTCAGATTTTTGTACCACGGCGCATGAAATTCATTGACGGCAGTGAATTCTATTCAATACAGTACAAAAACACTGTTGGAGATCTTGATGGAGCTGTTCTTTTCCCCCATGGCCTGTTCGCTGGCGAGCCGCACCGTGCTGTATGAAGTAGGTGCCGATGCGCGCTTCACGCAGGTGGACGGCAAGGCCAAGCGCACGCTGGACGGCCGCGACTACTGGCAGGTCAACCCGATGGGGCAGGTGCCGGCGCTGCGCACCCCCGAGGGCTGGCTGCTGAACGAGAACGCCGCGGTGCTGCAATATCTGGCCGAGGCCTTCCCGGCGGCGGGCCTGCTGCCCGCCGAAGCCGATGCGCGCGCCCGTGTGCGGCAATGGCTGGGCTTCATCGGCACCGAACTGCACAAGGCCGTCTTCGTGCCGCTGCTCGATCCCAAGGCCAGCGCCGACGTGAAGGCCTATTCGATGGACAAGGCGGCGCTGCGCCTGGGCGTCCTGCAAGCTCATCTGCAGCAGCACGAATACCTGGAGGGCAGCTATGGCATCGCCGACATCTACCTCGCCGTCGTATTGAACTGGGCGCCCTATGCCGGCGTGGACTTGGGCGGATGGCCCGCGGTCAAGGTCTATCACCGCCGCATCGGCCAGCGCGAGGCGGTGGCACGGGCGCTGCGCGAGGAGTTCGCGCTGTACCAGGAAGAGCAGCGTTTGCAGGCCGCTTAATTTGGCAGTTCGACGTCCGGCGGGATGTAGCGGCCGCGGTACATCTCGCCCAGGAGCGACTGGCGCTCATAGACCAGGGCGCGCAGCCGGGCGTCGATGACGGAGGCTTCGACCTGGTCGGCATCCGGCCCGCGTGACTGGCGCAGGCCTGAGCGCATGCGGTCGATGGCACCGTTCAAGTCGCCGGCGGCGGCATGCACCTCGGCCTGGGCCCGCACGGCCCGCAGCGGCTGGCCCAGCTTCTGCCAGATCAGTGCGAGCTGGGCCCAGGCCAGGGAGTCCCGCGGCTCCAGGCTGACATGGGTCTGCAGTGCATCCGCGGCCTCGCGCAGGGTCGGCGACCCCGGGCCGGCCGCCAGCGCCAGGCCCACGCGCTGCATCAGCATGGGGCGGGATTTCTCGCCTGACAGCGTGTCCAGCGCGGCGGTGCCCTCCATCGGGCGGCCGCGGGCCTGCGCGAGCTCGGCACGCAGATAGGTCAGTTGCCGCCTGGCGGCCACCGTCTCGGCGGGGCTGGGGTTGACGAGCTCCAACGTCACCTCCGCACTGCGCAGCGTGGCCTCTGCGCGGTCGAAGTTGCGCAGCTTGATGGACGCCAGCGCCGCGGCATAGCGCGCCCCGAGCTGTTCGTAGCCGCCGCTCTCGCGGATGTTGCGGGCGCCGGCGTCGTAGTTCTCCAGTACCTTCCAGGCCTCGACGCGGGGGTCCATCAGCACACGCGAACGCGCTGCCATCAGCGCATGCTCGGCGAGGCCCCGCGGGCGCGCGAAAGGTTCGAGGGCCAGGCGCGTGCGTGCGTCGCCGATGCGCTCACTCGTCAGCGGATGGGAGCGCAGGTACGGGAAGGCGCCGTTGTCCATCAGGTGATAGGCCTGCTCCATGCGCTCGAACATGCTGACCATGCCGCTGCCCGCGAAACCGGCCTCGACGAGCACGTTGAAGCCGACGCGGTCGGCCTCGCGCTCCATGTCGCGCGAGAAGTTCAGCGACAGCTGCGTGGCCGCCGCCTGGCCGCCGACGATGCCGGCATTGGCCAGGTCGATGTTGCCGCGCGACGCGGCCAGCACGCCCAGCAGCAGGCCCGCGATGGCGACCATGCTGTTCTTGGAGTCACCGGCAATGCGGCGTGCAATGTGGCGCTGCGTCACGTGCGAGATCTCGTGCGCCAGCACCGAGGCCAGTTCGTCGCGTGACACCGTCATCGCGATGAGCCCCAAGTGGGTGCCAACGAAGCCGCCCGGCAGCGCGAAAGCGTTGACGCTCTTGTCCTCGACGAGGAAGCTTTCCCAGGCGAAGCGGGTCTGGATGTCTTCGCCGATATGGCCGAGTTTGCGCGACGCGGCCACCAGCGGCTCGAAGATGCCGGCCATGTACTCCTGCAGGATGGGGTCCTGCACACACGCGGGGTCGATGCGGATCATGCGCATGTAGCGCTCACCGAGTTGCCGCTCGGCAACGACATCGAGATCCTGCGAGACCGAGTCACCCAGGGCGGGCAGGTTGACCTGGGCCCGGATCGGGCTGGTGGTGATGAGGCAGGCGGCCGCAAGCAGGGTCAGCAGGGCGCGGGAGGCGGGTGACTTCTTCATCGAACAGAGACTCCGGCCGGCGGGAGCCGGCTGTCTATGATGCCTGCAACTCGGTTTCCTGAATGTTTCTTGGTATGTCGACCCCGCTGACTCACTTCGACGCCCAGGGCCAGGCCCATATGGTGGACGTGTCGGCCAAGGCCGAGACCCACCGTGTCGCCGTCGCCGCAGGCGAGATTCGCATGCAGCCGGCGACCTTTGCATTGATCGCCAGCGGCACGGCCAAGAAGGGCGATGTGCTGGGCGTGGCACGCATCGCGGCGATCCAGGGCGCAAAGCGCTGCGCCGACCTTGTGCCACTGTGTCACCCGCTGCCGATCACTCGCGTTGCGGTGGACTTCGATCTGGACGAAGCCGGCGGCCGCGTGCTGTGCCGCGCCCAGGTCGAGACGCTGGGCCGCACCGGCGTCGAGATGGAGGCGCTGTGCGCCGTGCAGGTCGGCCTGCTGACCATCTACGACATGTGCAAGGCCGCGGACCGCGGCATGGTCATCGGCAACGTGCGGGTGCTGCAGAAGCAGGGCGGCAAGAGCGGCGACTGGCGCGCCGCTGATTCTCCGGTGCCTTCAGCGTAGCGTCCGCCAGTCGATGACGCCCGATGCCGGCTGGCATTGCGGCATGGTCGGCGCCGAGGCGGCGATCTCGCAGTTGGCGAACCAGTTGTCCCCGGTCGGATTGCGGAACTCGCGCAGGCGGTCGGCGAGGAAGCGCGCGCCTTCCTGGTCACCGGTCTTGTCCAGCGATTGCGACCAGTGCATCAGCAACCGCGCGTCGATCAGATTGAAGGCCGTGCGGCGTGCAGCCTCCAGCGCGAGCGGCCCAGGGGGTTGGCTGGTGGCGGCCGCGTAGTCGGCCTGGTGGTTGAAGAATAGCGAGCGCTGGCCATCGGCGATGCGAGCGCCCAGCGGCATGGCATCCTCACTGGGCGTGTARATGGCGACGACGCGCTGGTAGTCCCACACCGCGAAGGCGCTGCCGGCAATCAGCAGGCCGCCGATCATCCGCCAGGGCATGGCGCCCGCCGGCTTTTCCGGCGCTTCGGCAGGGAGAGCGAGGCCAAGTGCAAAGCAGGCCGGCAACAGGAAATAGGCGTACCAGAGCGGGTACTCGACCAGGCTGTGCAGGGCGATGGTCAGCACGATCATCAGCGCCATGCGGCGCAGCGGCGTGTCTTCCACCTTCTCGGAGGGACTGCGCCACGCCTTCCACAGCGCCCAGGCCAGCAGCAGCAGCACGGCGCCCGCCCAGGGCAGTCCCAGCTCAACGGCGAGCTGCGACGCGATGTTGTGGGTGTGGTCGAAGAAGGCGATGGGCCGGTTCGGGAAGGACGTCAGGCTCCAAGCGAAGTTGAATTCCCCCCAGCCAACTCCCAGCAGCGGGTTGGCCTTCGTCAGAGCCCAGGCGTCACGCAGGATGGCCAGTCGCGACGGCGAGCCCGCGCCTTCCGATAGGCGTGAGGCTGCGCGGAAGGCATGGCCGCTTTCGGCCGACCAGAGCGACATGCCCCACCAGCTGACGCCCAGCATCAGCGGCGTGGCCAGCAGGCACAGCCGGGCACTGCGCGACAGCTTTCGGTCCACCACGCCCCACACGGCCAGCAACGCGATGCCGGCATAGCCGGTGCGCGAGGCGCTCAACACGACAGTGAAGGTGAAGGCAAACAGCAGCGGCGCCAATGCCATCCGCCAGCCGCGCTTCTCGGTGATGAAGACGGCGGCGATGGACGACCACATCATCAGGCTGGCCAGGTGGTTGGGCTGGCGCAGATTGCCCACCGCGCTGCCCACCACGCCGGAGCGTGCGATGAAGTTGCCATCGGCGACTGCCGGCAGGAAGACCTGCACGATGCAGACGACGACCGTCAAAAGGCCCGTGACCAGCAGGCCCCAGCAGAAGGCCTCAGCGGCGAGCTGGCGGGACTTGTGCGACAGCCCCTGTGCCACGAGCAGCACGGCCAGGCCGGCGCCGATGACGGCGGTGGCGCTCAGGCCCAGCGACGGCGGCAGCGTGCGCCACACGACGGAGCTCATCGGCGCGGCCAGCAGCAGCGCCAGCGCCATGGCGGCGGGACTCTTCAGCCCGGCGCGCCAGCCTGGCGTGGAAGGGGCCCACAGCACCAGGGCCAGCCCCCAGCCGGCAAGCGCCAGCAACTGGTTGTAGAGCGTGGCCGCAGGCGTCTGGTTGAAGGCCAGCAGCGGTGGCAGCGCGGCGGCGAGAACGAGGCCGAGCGGCGCGGCGTCGGCACTAGCGTCGGCGGAGGCGGTGGTCTGGGACGACATGGGCGCGCATGATGGCATGGGGCGACACGCTCGGTAGCGCCATTCAGGATGGTCTGCGCTGCCAGGCGCCCCGGTTGGAGTCGTCAAAATGGCCGCAGTGGTGTACACGATTGAGGCCGAAAAGTGGCCTGCTGCTCAGTTGCAAGCCTCGAGCGCCTTGCAAGCCAGGGGCCAGTCGAGGGCGTCTGGCAGTCGCCGCCTCTCCGCGGTGCCTGCGATGCGGAACTGAACTTGCCGGATCGGCATGGGGCGGAAGGCCTTGGACGTCAGGTCGCGGCTCGCGTCCTGGGCGGGGAACTCGATACCAAGCACAGACGCGGCGGTGTGGAAGATCGCGTCCTGGCTGACGACGTGTTCCCTGTGCGCCTGCAAGGCTTGCCACTGTGCGGCGTGGGCCGCCCTGAATTTAGCGTTGGCCCAGAACAGCAGCGGGATATGGACTTCACTGACGTTGAATTCTTTGAACCCGTGTGTGACGCGGCCTTCCATGGCCATCAATGCCTCGCCATGATCGGGGATGTAGGTCACGGTGACCTCGCCCGGGAGGCGCGACGCGCGCTGAATGATCTGGCTCAGCACGAAGTCGGTGCGCAGGATCGTGTCGTCGTAGACATCCGCCGCGACACGGCCGGATAGATCGGTCTTCATGGCGGCCGCCACCGATTGGCGGTCCCGGCCTGAAAAATAGAAGCCGTCGTCGGGCAGGCGCAGCAGGTAGTCCCAATGGCTGCCATAGGTATGCACCACGATGAACTTGTGCGGACTGTCGTTCTTCAGCACGTCATCCAGTGGCGCGAGCAGCACGTCGTCCGGTGTGGGATGGGTGTCGCCCCAGTTGTCCGTGTCGACGGGCTGGCGCCACACCTGTGGTCGCGGCCGGAAGATCTTGTAGAGCGCCATGCTCTGGTTGGACAGCCAGGCTGTGAAGTAGCCGGCTTCGTTGGCCAGGTCGACCAGATTGCCGCGGATGGCCTGCGGCGAATAGCTGGCAGGCGCGCTTCCGGTCATCAGCATCGGCACAGCCAGCGAGGTCAGATTGCTGGTCGAGTAGGTGCGCGTGAAGGCCAGCAGGCCGTCCAGGCGCTCCAGCTCCGGCGTGGTCTGGCGCCGATAGCCCAGCAAATGAAAGCGGTCGGCCCGGGCCGACTCCCCGATGACAAGGATGTGCGTGCGCGGCGCATCGCTGGAGAAAGTCGCTCGGGCGTTGTACGGCTCGTGTTGTTCGAAGAATCCCCAGGCCTGGGCGTTGCCTTCGAGCCCGCCGATCACGCTGATGAGGCCGCCCAGCGGATAGCTGGACGTCAGGTAGCTGTGCGCGTTTTCGCCCATGTCGACGTCGAGGCCTCGCGAGCTTCGCGAGGGCATGCACAGCAGAAGGGCCAGCATGGGCAAGGCCAGCCATCGGGTGKCACGACGCAGGCCAGCCGGGATAGGCCGCCTCCCGAGGCTGGCGGCGATAGCCGCATACAGCGCAACCGCGCCTGTGCAGAGCAACAGGGGCAACTGCAGGTGGAATAGGCTCACGAAGCTGCCGAACTCCGCGCGCGAACTTGTCAGCAGAACCGCGAAGGCGTTTTCGTCGGGTGGGGCCGAAAAATTCAGCACGTACCAGACAAAAAGGGGCGACAGGCACAACAGGGGCAGGTGCAGCAGGAACAGTGAACGCCAGCTTTGCACCAGCAGCATTGGCAGCACCAGCGTCAGTGCAGACAGCGTCACGCTGTAGATGGGCGCCCAGGGCCCGAACTTGCCGATGTCGCTCGCGCAGGCCAGCACGATGGGCGGCGCCAGCAGCAGCGCCCAGTTCACCGCAAGCATCCAGATGAGCCGGTGGCTTTTTGGCGTCAACACATTTCTCACTCGGCGACCGCGAGGCGCGGACGCGAACCACGGTTTGCGGTGGCAGGGTTTGCGTCTAGCGACATGGGCGCAAGGGGTATTGGGAAAAGACAAACCGCATCGAGTGCCACCATGCGCCGATGCCGGTCAGTGGGTCGAGCAGGACTTGCCCTTGACATCGAGATCGAAGTCACCGAAGTGCGTGTTGAGCCGCTTCGAGGGCCGCAAGCGCCCGCTGCTCAGGTCGGCATGAGCGTTGGGCAGCGCGGTGTCGAAGCCAGCCAAGCCAGTCATCGTCGCGAAAATGGACAGGGTACTCACAGGCGCGCTGGCGTGCGATTCCATGGCGGCCAACGCATCCGGGCGCGCGGCGCGCCATGCGGGTGAGGCCCAGATCACCATGGGGACGCGGTAGTTGGTTTCCGCGGCGAAACCGTGCCCACCTCGGCCGCAACTGCCGTCGAACATCGACTCGCCATGATCGGCGGCATAGAGCAGCTTGGCGGCCGCACCGGTCTCGGCAAGCATGGCGATGGCCTCATCGAGCACGTAGTCCGTGTAGAGCGCGCTGTTGTCATCGGCGTTGAGCAGCTTGGTCAGCAGGGCCGCGCTCCATATGTCCGGAATCTCATCGGGCTGCAGCGAACGTCACACTACGGAGCAACAGAAGGGGGGAAGGCATGGCGGAAGTGGATGTCACGCGCGGGGACAGGGCTATTGCGAGAGACGCACTTGAATGGAATTTTGAACGCTTGAAGGCCTCCTCACAGCCAACCGTCGAGCCAGAAGCGCGGGTTGTTGGGTTCAGATTCGGGGGATGGGGCGCGCAGCCCAAGTGTCGGGCGCGGCATTTCATATTCCTTGATGGTCGGGTACGCAAACCAGACCTGAAAAATGAGGAACGAAAAGATGACGAGACGGCCTGCCATCGGTATTACTTGCTGCGCTGCGTGTGCAGGCTCCGAGCCCGCCGCCGAACCGCGCGCAAACAGCGCGACTGCGATGCATATCCACACCTGTGACACCGGCATCACGAAGTTGCCGGAGAAAAAGCCGTCGATAGCCAAGGCAATGACAGCCGCCACAACCGAAACATCAACCACGCTGAGCTCATACTTGGAAGCCTGTCGCCTCACGATGCCTTTCCACAGCAAATGCAGCAGCCAGCCAAATATCAGCAATGCCGTCGGCAATCCATATTCAGCAAGAACCTGGATGTATATGTTGTGGGGATGGGCGCCACGCAAATTGACATAGTCTGAAAAGTGCATTGGGCCAACGCCCAGCCACGGTGAATTGACCAATTGCGCGAAGGCGATCTTCCACAAAAACAAGCGCGAATGATCGCTGACCATGTCATTCGCGCTGTGCTGCGCCGTCATCACCGCTGCGTCAAGCTGTAGCGGCAGGGCGTAGAAGACGCAAAAGTAGAAAACCAATGCCGATAGCAACGATATCAGGGCGCCCTTCAAGTAGATTGCCCCCCGTCGGCGAAAGAGGATGGCAACCGCCAGCGCACTGATCATCAGGGCGACACTGCTCGCCCGCGATGCCAGGCCAATCAGGATGGCGATGCTGAGGGTGGCGGAAATCCAGCCAAAACGCCTGAGCTTGACGGAATTGTTCCGGTCGCTCGCGATGCCAATCAAAAGGGGCAGCGCTGGAGTTTGGGCGTGGTTCAGGAAGCGCGGGTTGTCGAAGCCTGGAACCATCAGCCAGAAGTTGCCCACACCGCCATTGAGAGCGCTGGCACTCCATGCCAACAGGAAGAAGATCTCGTAGAGCAGCCACGACGAGACGATGGCAAGGAGGATCTTCTCCATCCCGACTTCTTCTTGAAGAGCAGCTATGGCAAACGTCAGGAAGAACAGCGAAAAGGACAGCGAAAGC
>NZ_JBFUMO010000124.1:0-12624 GCF_054049355.1 Roseateles sp. P5_E11
GGATAGGCACTCTGGCGCCCAGCCAGGCCGTGGTGCTGCAGCCCGGTGATCGGCTGAAGCTCGATCACAGCGCGCGCGTGGATGCCTCCAAGGTTGCAGTCAAGGTGGATCGACCGAACGTTGAGCAGGTTATGGCGTGGAAACGCCACGAGGCCGTCTTCCAGGAAACGTCGCTTGCCGATGCGGTGGCAGAGATGAACCGCTACAACCGAACGCCGGTGGTGCTGTCTGGCGATCTTCTGTCGACAAACCTGCGTGTCAGCGGTGTATTCCGGACTGGAGACAGCGCCGGATTCGCCCGCGCAGTAGCTGCGTTGCATGGTTTGAAGGTGAGCGAAAGCAGTGGACGGCTGGCGCTCGAAAACTTTCACTAGAGCAAGCACTGGCAATAACTTTCTCGACAGGCCCGTCATCTAGTTGTCACTCCACCGACAACAGAACAAGGGTACGAGATGGTCCGCAAGACGAATACAACAGGCCGCCACCGCACACACTGGCTGCCCATTCCCCTAGCGATTTCGCTCATGCTTGGCTGCTGCCTCGCAGGCGCGGTCGAACCACCGCCGGCTGCCCGCTATGCGATCGAGCAGCCAGCGCAAGACCTGGGAAACGCGCTGCAAGCCATTGGTCGGTTGACAGGCACCTCCGTGCTCTTCGAGCGGCGGGTTGTCTCGGGACGGATGGCCAAGCCGGTATCGGGGCGCTTTTCCGGTGCGGAGGCTATCGCCGCCGCGTTGGAAGGCTCCGGTCTGGAGGCCCACATCACGCAGGACGGCGCAGTGGTCGTGCGACAGCCAGTGGCACCGGGAAGCGCACCACCAGCGCCGGCGAGCAGTGCGCCTGCAGTTGTCCGGACCAGCGCGGCGCTGAAAGTTGATCAGGTCCGGGCTCTTGAAGCTCAAGACACCGACCACGGCAGCGATCCCGGCCATGCGCATGAGGGCCCTCACGAACTGACACGGGTCGAGGTCACCGGCTCGCGCCTGAGGCGGGTGGATTCCGATGGCCCCGCGCCGGTGAACTTCTACACCAAGAGGGACATAGAGCAGAGCGGGCAACCGACGCTGCAGCGATTTCTCGCCAGCCTCAACGAGGTGTCAGCGTCGGCCGGGGAGGGCGGCTTTGCCAACACGTTGGGGCAGGGAACGGTGCAACTGCGCGGCCTGCCGCTCGGGTCGACGCTGGTGCTGATCAATGGCCGGCGCGTGCAGGCCATGGGATCGTCAGCGGCGAACTTCTTCAACCTGAATCTGATCCCGATGGCGGCCATCGAGCGGGTCGAGGTGGTGCCGGTCGGATCGTCTGCCGTCTATGGCGGCGACGCGCTGGCCGGCGTCGTAAACGTGGTGCTGAAGAAGTCCATCGACGGGCAGTCGATCGCGGTGGGCGCGGGCAAGGGGCGGGGCTTCAGCGACGGCAACGTGTCGCTGGCCACCGGCGGCAGCGGCGCTGAGGGCAGCTACCTGCTGATGGGCTCGTACAGCCGCACCACGCCGCTGACGATGGCGGAGCGAGAGTTCTTTCGGGACGCGGACTACCGGCGCTTCGGCGGCGCGGATGCCCGAGTGCGCTACTGCACGCCGGGCACAGTTAGCAGCCTGAACGGCGGCAATCTGCCTGGGCTGAATTCCAGCTTCGCGGGCATCCCCGCCAACCCCGCGGGACGGGCGTTGAGCGTGGCGGACTTCCAGGCCTCGGCCGGCGTGGCGAACCTGTGCAACCTGTATGCCAACAACAATGGCATCACCCTCGTGCATGGCACCGAGAACCTGGGGCTGCATGCTCTGGGTGAACGGAAGTTGGGCGACGGTTGGACGGTGTTCGGCGAGTTCACCTATGCGGACGAGCGCCTTGAGGGCAAGGACCTGGGACTGTCGGTCAACTTCGTGACGGTGGCGGCCGGGAACCCGTTCAACCCGTTCGGACAGGACGTGATGGTCACCGGGTTCCTCGGGCCGGAGAACGGGCTGCAGGGCCTGGCGCGGCAGACGAGGTTCACGCGTGCGCTGGTTGGCGTGCGCGGCGAGGTGGGTTCGAGCTGGGATGCGGAGCTGACGGCATCCACGGTGCGGGACCGGGGCGGCTCGCAGAGCTTGAACGCCAACGTCGACTACACAGCGCGTGCTGCCGCGCTGGCAGCAACCTCTACGTCGGCGGCGCTGAACCCGTTCACGACGGGGCGAGCGGCCAACGAGAAGGTATTGYGCGGCATCTGGAAGGACAACATCCGGCAGAGCAACGGACGCAAGGACCAGCTCAGCGGCCTGTTGCGCGGCACTGCGTGGCAACTGCCTGCCGGCCCGCTGGAGGTGGTGGTGGGCGCCGAGGCGGCGCGGGACTACTACGACGTGTCGTTTCCGAGCCAGGGCGAGTTTCATGATGCCAGGCGGGATTCGGCGGCCTATGGAGAGATGCGAGCGCCGCTGTGGCGCGCGGCAGGCACGGAGCGCGGCGGCTGGGACCTGGCGGCCTTGACGCTCGCGGGCCGGCGCGACAGCTATTCGGACTTTGGCTCGGCGAACACGTATCAGGCGGGGTTGGAGGTGAGACCGTCGCGCAGCTTCCTGATCCGGGCGTCGACGGCGACGTCGTTCAAACCACCGACATTGCTGCAGACCAACGTGGACGATTCGAGCTACGGGGCCGAGCTGTTCGGCCTGGTGGACCCGGCGCGCGGTGGGGAGGCGGTGACGTCGGGCACGGTGGTGCGCACGACGAACAAGGCACTGCAGCCGGAGCGCGGCCGCGCCCAAGCCATTGGCGCGGTATGGGAGCCTGAGGGAAGCCTGGGCACGCGGTTGAGCGTGTCGCAGTGGCAGGTGCGTATCCGCGGGCTCATTGCGCTGCTGCAGCCGCAGACGGCGCTGGACCATGAACAGCTGTTCCCCGGCTTCGTGACGCGCGGGCCTTCCGTCAACGGCCAGCCCGGTGTGATCACCAGCATCAAGCAGGCCGAGGTGAACTACGGCAGCGTGAACTCCGCAGGCACGGACCTGGACGCCGCATATTCGTGGCGCAATGAGCTGGGGCGCTGGACGGTGGCAGCAGGCGCCACGCGGGCCAGCAAGTACCGGGTGGTCCTTGCGCCGGGCACGGACGAGGAAAACCGCCTCGGTCGCAGGTTCGACGACTTCTGGGCGCCGCGCTGGAAGGGGCGCCTGTCGGTGGTGTTGGATAAGGGCTCATGGAACCTCGCGCTGACGAGCCGCTACCTGGACCGGTACCGTGACTCGGACAGTGCCGGGAGCCCCCTGGGCAACTTTTGGGTGCACGACTTGGCCGGCAGCCTGAACCTCAAGAAGCTGTGGCCGGGCCTCCTGCCGGGGTTCAAGGCGGCTTCGGTGTCGTTGAGCATCGCCAATGTGGCGGACCGCGAGCCGCAGTTCGTTCAGAACGTGCCGTACTACGACGTCACGCAGGCTGACTGGCGCGGGCGCTATGCCAGCGCGCGGCTGTCGCTCGACTGGTAGAGCGCGCCTGACGGCCGCAGTCCTCGCGGCTTTCTCACCCATTTGCAGCGACCCGTCTCGACACGGAGCGGTGTGCTGCGCTTCGAATATCAAGCAGTTCAATGCCTTATCAACTTCTAGCGCTGATGTGCGCTCTTTTCTGCTCAGCAGTCTCGGCCGCCGCCCAAACCTCGGGCGGCCCCCCCGTCCGCGACGTGGTGGAGTTCAAGCGAATCGTCTATCCGCAGGACCACAGCGCCGACGCGCTACAGGAACAGGTGTCTCCCGACGGCACGCGGGCGTTCATCGTCACTCGCAAGGCCGACGTTGCGACCGACAGGAACCGGTACGAGATCGTGATGCTGCACCTCACGCCGGATCGGCCCGCCGACCGGCGCATGCCGGCGCCGGAAACGGTGCTGTCGTTCGAGACCGCGCTGGACGGCGACTACCATCGCCCGCCGATCCAGGAGGTGCGCTGGTGGGACGACCGCACGCTGATGTTCCTGGCGCGACTGAAGGATGAAACCTTTCAGGTGTATCGGCTCGATTTGCCGACACGGGGCGTGGTGCAACTCACTCGCGAAACCAATCCCATCGTCTCGTTTGCCGCTGCGCGGGACATGAAGCGACTGGTGTATGCGGTTCAGGTGCCGAACCCGCCGCTGCGCGACGGTGCACGCAGCGTGGTGGTGGGGAACCAGTCCTTCTGGAGCGTCAAGTTCGGCCAGCAGGACCTGCGGGCGCAGCGCCGGATGTATCGCTACTACGTGGCCGATGCAGCTTTGCAGAAGGCACGCCCCCTGGGCGAGGCGTTTCTCGAAGGCAACACCGAGGTGCCGTACGTCAGCATCTCGCCCGATGGCCGTTGGGCCTTGCTGCCGCGCTACGAGACTGCCGCGCGAACGCGCGCATGGGAGCGCGAGTACCCGATGGTGGCGGAGCTGTCGAAGCTCTTCGACCTGTCTCGCACCGCGGATCCTCAGAGCTACTACTCCCGCCCGCAGTCGTACTCGGCGCGGCGGATGACTGCCTGGCGGCTAGAGGACGGCAAGGAGCAGGCAGTGTTGGATGCGCCCGACGGTGCAGTGCCATCTCGCGGGCCCGAACACAGGGACAGGATCTGGCAGGGGAACGGGGCGTCGGTGGTGTTGGCGGGGACGCATCTGCCGGTGACGAAGGGCGGGAGGACATCTCTCGCGTCGCACGTCATCGAGTACTGGCCCGACAGCGGCCGGTGGCAGACCATCGCGACGCTGGCGGGACGTTTGGAGGAGGTGCACGCGCTGAGCGGCGGGTTCGTGTTGGTGGACAGCGGCAAGCGGCGCGAGTTCCGCAGGGCTGTCGGCGACGTCTGGCGGGAGAGCGCGGCCGGAACGGTTCCCTTGGGCAGCACGCGGCCGGTGTGGACGCTGAGCGTGGCGGAGGGGCTGAACCAGCCGCCGGACGTCGTTGCGACGGGGACGGCTGGAAATACGGTGCGCCTCACCACGCTGAATCCTCAGTTCGAAGCTGCCACGTGGGGAGAGATGAAGCCATATTCGTGGCAGGACGCCAAGGGGCGCCGTTGGGAGGGCGGGCTGATGAGCCCCAGTGGTGGCGTGGATCGCAGCAAGCGGTATCCGCTGGTCATCCAGAGCTATGGGTTCTCGCCTGATCGCTTTTACCTGGACGGCCCCAACCTAGGCAACGGCGCCACCAGCGGGTYTGCGGGGCGCGCCTTCCTGCGCGAGGGCATGCTGGTTCTGGACATGYCGTGGCGGCCTGTAAAAGGCACGGTGGTAGAGGAATGGCAGGCGCTGCAGCGGTTCAACGAGGGCGTGCGCGGCGCCGTGGATGCACTGGTGAAGCAGGGGCGCGTCGACCCGGCCCGCGTGGGCATCATCGGATGGAGCGGGACGGGGGAGCGCGTGTTGAACCTCGTGACGTTCTCGGACCTTCCGATCCGGGCGGCCAGCCTGATCGACGGCGACGCGAACACGCTTTTCTCGTTGACGCTGACCTACGGAGCGAATGATGCGATGTGGAAGCGCAAGGAGCAGATGAACCGCGGGCTGCCCTTTGGCGGCGGCTTGGCGGCGTGGACGCGGAACGAGCCGGCGTTGCACACCGACTGCATCCGTTCGGCGCTGCGCATCGAGACCTACGGTCCCTGGGTGTTGAACAACTGGGACATCTACGCGCTGCTGCGCCGGCAGTACAAGCCGGTGGAGATGGTGGTGATCCCGGGTGGGGCACATGGGCTGTCGCTGCCAAGCGAGAGGATGATTTCGTTGCAAGGCAATGTGGACTGGTATCGCTTCTGGCTGAAAGGCGAGGAGCGGACCTCGACGTTGTGGCCTGCGGAAACCGTGGAAGGCCTGCGCGGGCAGAACGCGGCGTGGCGGCAGATGGAAGAGATGAAGCGTGCGGATGACGCAAAGCCTCGCTGTGCGCGGGGATAGCTGGTCACGATTGACCGCTAGGCCGGTTGCAATTGACTCGGTCGACGGTTCTAACCTGACGCGTGCGGCCGCTTCGCAGGGCGGCTACTGACGCTCGCGGCCGGCGTCCGTAGAGCAGCAAAGTGCCCAAAGCGGAAATCCGCCGATCCGCGGCAACAGGCTGATCTGAGTCGTTCGCGCTACGCGCCTTGACGGCAGCAACTAGGCAGACCGGTCATTCATTGCGACAAGCCCTGACCTTCAGCTTCACCCGAGAGAACAGGTTGCTGACATTGAGCCGCTCGTGAAAGCGCCCCGGCGAGCGGGGCGCTGAATGGTGGGGGAGGTCTGCTCTTACCCAGCTAAACACAGAGACGATTCCAACCTTCCTCAGTGGCCTGCTGCCTTTACCCCCAGAGACCTGGCACCAGAACACTTGCATTTCAGGCTGAACACCTTGCTCATTTCTTGCTCCTTTTCCCGGTTTTCACCGTGACTGAGAACTTGAACTCCAACATCGAGACGATGGAGGCTAAGAGCACCAGGCCACCTGGAAGGTCTCCGAACTGTCCGCCTGCGTAAAGCAGAGCAGGTAAGTCGTTAACTGAGGGTGATGGTAGCAAGGCTTCGGGCGGTGCGTCTTAAGCAACGGCAGTCGATGGCTGCCCGCCAGTAGTGCGCGCGGCTGGGGGCGGTGCTGTYCCGGGTGCTGGAATCTACCGGCAACTAGCTGACTAGAATGAGCGGAAAGCCAGTCGCGCTGGCTTGCCCGCCCACGAGGCGAAGTCGGTTTCGACAGCGTGACGACGAATGAGTTCTGGCTTGGCCTTCAACGGTCGCCTGACTCGGTGTGTGGGCGCATCGGTGTTGAGGTGACCGCGGAGACCACTCGCCATGACAACCCTCATTCCGGCAGCCCAGCTCGACCAACTGCGGCGCGACGCCAAGCGGCTCGGCCGCACCCTTTCCATTCCCCACGGTGAAGCGCTCGACCGCATAGCGGCCGAGCGCGGCTTCAAGAACTGGTCATTGCTGGCCAAGCACCGCAGCGGCAGCTCCAACGGCCCCACAGCCCCGCCGGCGGCCCCGTCCCAAGCGCGGCCTCCGGCTGATCCTCGTCGTCGGTACTACCTGCACGGGGACCAGTACGAGGAAGACCCTTCGCGTTACTACTGCGCACATTGCGACGTGTTCTTCAAGGCGGACCACTTCGCGTCCCATGGCGCGCACACGGCTGAGCGCGCCCTCAGCGCTGAGGAGCACTGGGCCAAGCGCGACGCGCAGTCCAAGCTGACGTGGCGTAGGCCGGACAACGCGGTCAACGTGCTACGGGCGCCGGCTCTCGCTGCGCGGGCGCAGTACCAGGCCCTTCGGCCGGCGTTCAGCGGCTGGCTCCTGACACAGGGCCGGCGTTTCCGCGATGGTGAGCGCAGGGACGACGTGGGGCTGATGGCCGCCAGCCTCGTGCGCGCTCGTGGGCTGCCGAAGACTCCGAAATCGCAGACGCAGCTACGGGAGCACTACCAGCGGCGAGGCGAGCATCGCCTCGAGCTCGAAGCGCTGGATGCTGCATGGGCTGAGTTCCTGGCGCTCCAGGCGGAGAAGCCGTAACGAGCGCCCAGGAAGCCCGGCCATCAAGGGCCAGGCTCCGCACGCGCTCAGGCCGTGGTGCGGCCGCGACGCTTGCCCCACTTGGCTAAGGCTGCGTCAAGGGTCTGCCCGCGGCGGGGCTCAATCGACGCTCGCACCTGCTCTGGCGTCACAGCACCATCCTCAAGCAGGCGATCCAGCTCCTCTTCCCAGCGAATCGTCCGGTGCTTGCGCACATGGTCGACGACGCCACTGAAGCCACGGCCCTTAAATGGCACGTTGGCGTCCGGGATGAAGGCATCGCAGATGTGAACCGTCTCGCCGCCGACTGCCACCGGAGCCACGCCGGCGCACGCAACCAGGCGCTCAAAGAACCGGTCAAGCTCGTCGCTGCCACGCAGCCGGACAGTCTCGACTACGGCCTCTTCAACCTCAAGGTTGTGGCCGCCGACGAAGAACAGCACGTCGTCGTACTTCAGCAGGTCGCTGAAGTCGGTGTAGCTGGAGGTCACCAACATGCGACGGTAGCCATGGGCGTAGGCGCTTTCGACGCTGGAGAGGAACGGCAGCTCCCTGACCACGTCGGGCACCATCATGTCCTTGGCGGGCGTTCCGCGGCTCCGCGGCTTGATACGGCACGCCGGGCCTACCGCCTCAGTGAGCGGCAAAGCAGCAGCGATTTGTTCTACGCCCCAGTGCTCCTCCCAGACGCAAGAGCTGAGGACGAGCACACCAGTGCTGCGCTCTTTCAGGCGCTGCTGAAGAAGGTCGAGGAGCTGTCGGGGCAACGCATCGGTTGGTGCGTTGGCGGTGCTGACGATTCGCGGAACAACGGGTTGCACGAACGGGGTACGCCGGCGCAACTCGCCCTCCTCCGTCACGATGCCGGTCAGCGCGGGATAGCACTCTCCGACGTAGGGCGTGACCGAACGAATGGCGAGCTCGATGTCCTTGAACATCAGCTCCGGTTGGGGCGTGTCGATGAGAACGGCGACGCGGTGGCCGTCCAGGTCGGCCCGCAGGCAGGCCCAGTCAAGCTTGTTGGCGCTGTCCTCCCAGGATTGCTGGTTCAACTGCACCGGGCCCACGACGATAAGCGTGCCGCTAGGCACTCTGGCCAGCCCCTTCGACGACAGTCCCCATTCGCCCAGGTCGATGGCGCCTTCCCAATCGCTCGCCGCGGACTCCGCATAGACCAGTTCGCCGTCCGTTGCCTCTTCGTACTGATGCAGGAGCGCGTTGATCGCCTCTTGTGACGTTGTCACATACACACCTGACGCTGGCCCGGTTGGCCAAATCTGCGGCGGGGCGGCACCAGCTCCACGAGCGGTGCCCGGCGGGCTCAGCGCGGAAACGAGTTCCTGCGCCGTGAGCTCGACGTTGTGCCTGCTGCGCAACCGGTGCGCCAAGCGCGCGATCGTGCTGCCGTTTAGTTCGCAGACCGCCACGCGGTCGGGGAAGGCGTTGACCTCAGGCCAGTTGCGCAGGCCTGGCAAGGCAGCAATCAGGTCGAGGGACTGAGAGTGCCCGATGGGCACGTTGTGTTGTTCCAGCAGGCCGCGAACGAGCCCTGCCAGCAGCTTGAGCTGCGGGACATCCATGCTTCACTCCTCGGGCGTCAGAGCCGGTACACGCTTTGCGGGCCGCCCGTGGGGAAACACGATGGGGTGGCACTAAGTACAAGAGTCCGTCTTCGTCCTACCCCGAAGGGCGCGTGCGGCAGGTGACGGCGACCGGCGGCAAAGATAGCACGATGGTCCCGGCTGCGGGAAGCCCACCTACCGTTTGGGCGGACCGCATACCGCTTCGTGGCTCGCCTTTATCCGTCGACGGTCCCCGTAGCGGGCATTGCCACCCCGTTAGGCGTCGGACCCTGCGCCAGCCTGCACGCCGGCTCTGTCCGCTTCCATCGCTAGGCTGGCTAGTAGCCGCGCCATTTGCTTGAGCCTCTTCTCGTTGCTTGTGTGGCGCAATGCGTCGCCGACGACTGTGAACGATCCATTGCCATCGTGCTGCCCGACCGTGTCGTTCCAGGTCGGCAGCCCCAAGGCTAGAACCTGGTCGTCGGAGAAGGTGAGTCCTTTAAAGACGTCGTAGCCGCGGTCGCACAGGCGATACAGACCGTCTGGCCATCGCGAATTGCTCCGCTCTAGGACATACGGGGTGCGCTCACCGATGAGCTCCATCATTTCCCCACGGTCGCCTTCGGCGACCTTGTCAGCGATGAATTCCAACTGCCGCGCCCATCGCATCACCTCGGTCACGCTGCTGTGACGCTTTAGCTCGCTTGGCTTCAGGATGCGTGTCGGCAGCTTCGGCAGCGGCTCGTCGAGTCGCTGCCAAGCAAAGGTCGCGACAGGCACTTCCTGCCCTGCGCCTTTTGCAATATGCGCGCTGAGGCCGTTCMAATCGCGGAAGCCGCGTAAATGGGCCACGCGCTCGAGGGCCGCCGCGTGAGAAAGCTCTTGTCCCTTGGAACGCGCTTCTTCTCGAAGGCGCCGAGCTTCACCCTTCAAGGCATGCGCCGGGCCACGTGGCTGGACAGGACCTGGGTCAGAGGAGGGAGAATCCATGGCTACTCCATCACCGGGCACTTAGAAGGCGTGGTCCGCGTTACGCCGGCACCGGGTGGGTTAGACCACGAAGTGACGGAAGATCATTCAGGCAGATTCACCAATCCTCAAGGTGAGGTGCGAACGGCAGGGCTGCCACCCTGGACGCAAGTCTATCGCCGAGTGAGTAGGCACAGCAAGGTGTCGCGAACGCGGCTATTCGCCGTTCTTCAGCCGTCGCAGGAAGGTCCTGGCGGTGACGAGCGCCAGATGCAGACGGAAAGTGCTGCGGTCGTCGTCGGATAGCCCAGGATGCGAGCCTTCGGTGTGCAGCATCTTGAAGAGCCCGTTGACGTAGTTCTTGCCGTCGTTCGTCCACTCGTTGCGAGGCTTGGACAGGAACCCGCGGTCTGCCAGCCAGGCGCGACGGTTTTCGGAGCTGCCCTTGGCCGCGGCCTCAACTGAGTCGATGTTGTGCGCGATTTCGTCGAAAAGGCTCTCAAGGAATGAGCGTGCTTGGCTGTTCGCTGCGGCTCAGTCACCGCGGGTGTGGGCTTCGATGGCTTGGTCGAGGTGGCCGAGCGCCGTCCTGAAGCCGAAGTGCTTGAGCAACTCGTGGACCTCGTCATCGGCCGCCGGAAGGTCAAGTTCATCGGGAAGTGCAGCGCGCAGTAGCGGTGAGTTCGAGGAATCATCCTTCCAGTCGACGACGAAGCCGTCCAACGCCAGGGCTCGCAGCAGGCGTTTCTGCTCTGGCCATGGGCTGTCCAGGTTCACCATCAGGGCCACGGCCTCGCGTACCGCCGCTTCGGCGAGGGTGACGGTGCCATCCAGTGTGTGAACCAGCTCCGTTCCGTTCGCAAAGATCAGGCGGCCTAGTTGCGCAGCCTTCTTGGGCACGCTGATGGAGGTGTCGGAGGAGATGTGCTTCTCTTGCGCCAGCCGAAGTACAAGCTGGTCAAACTTGGCCTGCGAGAGACGGGCTTCAAGCATCGCAAGGGCAGTAAGGATCGTGGGGCGGGTGAAGTGGTTCTGTCGCATGGTCTCGGCATCTTTTCTGTCTCGCTGCTTGTGCGGAAGCGGAGGCAATCAAGCACTACACATAAGGCTAAAGCTCAGCTGATAGGTCTCGTGTAGGTACTTCTCCACCACCGAAAGCAATAGCAGTTGGCTCGCGCTGACCTTCGCCTTTGAAACCCCCGGCTGAACTGCGAACACGGAGAGGCGCAGTTCGCACCGTTTGCTCAGGTCTCTTAGCTGGATGAGTCGGACGTCGTCGCCAAGCTCGAACCGACTCGGACGTCCGGCATCGGTACGCTGCTCGTTGCGTTTGAGTAGGTGGTTGAAGAGGTCCTTGCGCCGATCACGGTTGTGCAGCCACGCGATGCTGCGTTGAGCTTGGCCGCAGACTACGTACAGGTCGTCCACGCGAGCACCTGGCTCGGGCTGGAGCGAGAACTTGCAGTGATAGAGCTCGACGTATATGACCTTCGGCGAATTCTTGTCGTCGAGGCGGATGCCGACGACGTCGGCTGCTTCGCCAGCGCCATCGTCGTCAAATACCACCTCGTAGCCGCCGTGTTGCTTCAGCAGCTCGATGACGCGATATTGAACCGAGTCGGCACGCTTCTCGTCGTGCTGCGACTCTTTGGTGATGTCCACGCCGGTCCAGTCGATCACGTCTAGTTTTTCGACTGCGTATGCCTCCGGCGGTTTGACGAGCTCAACGTAGAGGTTCCCCTCAAGGGCTGACCCGTCCGCGAACCAGAACGTGGGCGGGGTGTCAGTGAAGTATTCGCAGAGGTCGACCTCATCGCCGCGCTTGATGCGCGCCGTTTCCGCCCCTTCATAGACAAACCGGAAATCCGTCGACTCGGCGTCGATGCGGCGTAGTTCGAGCCGCACGCGGACTTCTCGGCTATCTGTAAAGACCCGGATGACTAGAGGCTTGTCGGGAGCACCATCGACGAGCTCGATGCCTAGGTCGGTGAGTTTGTGCGGGAGCCCCGACGGCCAGGTGAGCGTGGTCATCGACTCGATCACCTCAAGGATGTCCGAAGGCCAGTCCACACCGATGGCGGCAACGTTTGGTCGCGCGTCAACTTGGCGCGGGATGAGTGTTCCCTTGAGAACCTCCTCCGTGTTGATGGAGTTGTCGACAATCTTTGTGCCGATGTGGCGGCACCATGCGATGAAGGTGTCCACGCGCAACCTTTGTGCCGACCAGACGCGCCCGCGTTTCGCGGCGCCAATCGAAGTCCGCGAGCCCTTCTCAAAACCGACGCCGGCCAGCACGGCCTTCCTGGCCCCTTGCTTTGTGCTTTCGGAAAGACGTGATCCGACGTCGGCGCCCATCCGCCCGGTGTAGCGAATCTGCCGACCAAAGTGCTCATCAAGGCCGACGTTGGTCAAAAGGAGCCGATTGATTCCATGGAATGTTCGGTAAACGACGGGGTCAACGACCAAGGTGGCGTCCTCACCGCAAAGTGCCTTTGCCAGCTCTTTGAACTCGCTACTGTTGCTCGAGCCGTGTATGAAAAGAAGGTTGCGAGGCCGGTCCCAGAACGCGATGAATAGTTCCCAGCTGTAGTCCTGGACGGTTGCCACATC